>NZ_JBFRKQ010000065.1:0-80557 GCF_041469505.1 Vibrio sp. 10N.286.49.E11 | reverse complement strand
TTCAAAACTTTTTTCAAGCGCTTAGCTTGGCTAATTTGACCTGCTGATTCGTTTTGGTTTCTTACGAAGCCATCCCGTGTCAGCGAGGTGGCATTATAGAGATTTCGATCACACTGGCAAGCTCTTTTTGAAGTTTTTCTTACTTTTTTGATTGTTCGAGCGTTTTTTGTTCAAAACACCCCATTTTCACTAGTATTCCTCTTAATTAAGGGCTTAAGGTGCCTATATAAAGGAGGATTTATGAGTTCAATACGCAGTTATAAAGGAATATCCCCTCAGATTGGGCAAGGTGTCTATATAGATACCAGTTCAGTACTGGTTGGTGATATCAAAATCGGTAACGACTCTAGCGTGTGGCCTTTGGTTGCAGCTCGAGGGGATGTGAACCACATTCATATTGGAGAGAGAACGAATATCCAAGATGGTAGTGTCTTGCACGTCACCCATAAGAATGCTGAAAACCCTGACGGTTATCCTCTCTTAATAGGTAATGATGTCACTATCGGGCATAAAGTAATGCTGCATGGCTGCACTATTGAGGATCGTGTACTTGTTGGTATGGGAGCGATCGTGTTGGATGGCGTGATTATCCAAAAAGAAGTGATGATTGGTGCTGGTAGCTTAGTGCCACCAAACAAGGTACTTGAAAGCGGTTACCTCTATGTAGGAAGCCCAGTAAAACAAGCTCGCCCATTAAATGATAAAGAGCGTGCCTTTCTACAGAAGTCTGCAGACAACTACGTTCAGAATAAAAATGACTATCTAGACTCTGTAATTTCAGTCTAAAGCGCTTTGATCTGAATCCGATTAGAGGAGTCATACTCCTCTTCTTCTATTAACTCTTCCGCTAGCTCTTCAATATCGAAACGTAACTCTGAAAAGATAACTAAAGCTTGATCGCCTTCTTCTATATCTTTACCTGCCAATCGTGATAATTCCTCAATAGACATGACACATTCAATCAATGCGCCCGACTGTTGTGCTGGGAACGTGATTGTTCGGCTCTCTTCATCCCAATCTTGGATATCAGGAAATAGAATTGATTGATTCATTTTTTATAAACACCCCATTACATCTCTAGATTTTTACGTAATTCTCTTAAAATCTGTTTTGTTCCCGGACGAAGACCACGCCAAAGCATAAAGCTTTCTGCTGCCTGCCCCACTAGCATACCCAAACCATCATAAGCAGCATGAACACCATTATCTAATGCCCATTGATTGAATACCGTCGTTCCAGATCCATAAACCATGTCATAAACGGCGCTAGTAGAATTGAAAATCACCTCAGACACTTCAGGAAGCTGCCCGCTTAGACCAGATGAGGTAGAGTTAATAATGACATCAAAGCCTTCATTAACATCACTTAGCCCCATCCCCTTGATGTTGCCATGCGACGAAAACATCTCAGCCAGAAGTTCAGCCTTGGAGCTGGTTCGATTAGCGACCACCAGCTGTTGTGGCTTTTGGTCGAGAAGAGGTTGAATCACTCCTCTCGCAGCACCACCAGCGCCAAGAAGAAGAACACGTGCTCCTTTTAGCGTGACTTGATGTTGAAGCAGGTCTTGAACTAAGCCCTCACCATCGGTGTTATCACCAATGATCTCTCCATCATCTAACTTCTTAAGGGTATTTACGGCACCAGCTAGTTCAGCTCTCTCAGTTAGGCGATTGGCTAACTGATAGGCATCTTCTTTAAAAGGCGCTGTGACATTGCACCCTCGACCACCTTCGCTGAAAAAGGTTTTGGCAGCAGTGATAAATTGACCGTGCTCTGGCTGTAATGCTGTATAGGTAAGTTGTTGGCTGGTTTGGCGAGCAAATAATGTGTGAATGAATGGCGATTTGCTTTGCCCAATAGGATTACCGAAAACGGCATAACGATCTACTTGCTGTGTCATATCCTTACCTAACAGAAATAATAAAAAGGGTCATCTATATAGATGACCCTATCACTATCCCTATAAGGAAGGAAGAACTACCAAACTCGAGGTTTGAGGTAGTCACTATAAAGCAGAGCTTCTGGTGAGCCCGCTTGCGGTTCATAGCGATATTCCCAACGAGCCAACGGCGGCATCGACATCAATATAGACTCTGTGCGCCCACCGCTTTGCAGGCCAAATAAGGTACCACGGTCGTAAACTAGGTTGAATTCAACATAGCGGCCACGACGGTATAGTTGGAAGTCACGCTCACGTTCGCCATAAGGTGTATCTTTGCGACGCTCGACAATAGGTAAGTACGCCGCAGCAAAACCTTCACCGACAGCCTGCATATAAGCAAAGCTCTTATCGAAACCCCACTCATTTAAGTCATCAAAGAACAGACCACCAACACCACGTGTTTCGTCTCGGTGAGGAAGATAGAAGTACTTATCACACCACTCTTTGTGTTCTTGATAAACATCATCACCAAACGGCGCACAAAGATCTTTAGCAGTTTGATGCCAAGATTGGCAATCTTCATCGACAGGATAAAATGGCGTTAAGTCAAAACCACCACCAAACCACCAAATCGGGTCTTCCCCTTCTTTTTCCGCAATGAAGAATCGAACGTTCGCGTGTGAGGTTGGGATATATGGGTTTTTAGGGTGGATAACTAATGAAACCCCCATCGCCTCAAACTTACGTCCGGCTAACTCAGGACGGTGAGCGGTTGCAGAGGCAGGCATTGCTTTACCAGCGACGTGAGAGAAGTTAACCCCACCTTGCTCAAATACCGCACCGTTGGTCATCACACGAGTTCGACCACCGCCACCAAGGCGCTCGCCAGGTTCACGCTCCCATGCATCTTCTTCAAACAGTGCAGTACCATCAGCTTGCTCAAGCTGCTGGCAAATCGAATCTTGTAGGCTCAGTAAAAACTGCTTTACTGCTTCTTTATCAATTGCTGACATCTTACTTCCTTTGCAGGGTTTAACCCTGTCTTAATATTTTCGACGTTTTTGCATCTCTAATTTCGCTTGGCTTCTCACGGCCACCCGTTTGGCCTTCTAGAATCGCGACTAAGTGTTGACCCAGTTGCTGTTGAACTTCTTCAGTCGTCATACAAGGCGGCTCGCCAGTCAGGTTGGCACTGGTAGAGGTTAACGGCTTGCCGAACTCATTACACATTCTTTGAACCAAAGGGTGATCCGTCACTCGTACCGCGATGGAATCAAACTGGCCGCTGACCCAGTCAGTAACTTTGCTGCTGGTTGGCATAATCCAAGTGACCGGACCTGGCCATGTCGCTTTCACTGTTACCAACTGTTCTTCCGTCAACTGGCTTTCATCAATATAAGGAAGCAGCTGCTCGTAACTTGCAGCAATCAAGATCAAGCCCTTTTCAACTGGACGCTGTTTTAACTCGAGTAATTTCTTGATGGCATGTGGATTATCAGGATCACAACCAACCCCAAAAACGCCTTCAGTCGGGTAAGCAATGACTTCACCTTGTTGTAATGCCTGCAAAGTATGTTGAAAGTTATCCAAGGGTTGCCTCATTAATTCTGTTATCGAACTCGCTAAGTGTACAAATTATCATTCACTGTGACTAAAGCTATTTGTTTATAAAATGTATCAATTAACAACTTAGACTGACGCAAACGTTTTCCTTAAGCAATTTTACCCGTATAATGCGCGCAAAATATCTAATCACTAATTAAATCGTACCTGAAGGAGTTTGAGATGACTGTCGGTATTATCATGGGTTCTAAATCTGATTGGCCAACAATGAAGCTAGCTGCAGAAATGTTGGATCAGTTTGGCGTAGCGTACGAAACAAAAGTGGTTTCTGCTCACCGCACACCTCAGTTGCTTGCTGACTACGCAACCAGTGCGAAAGAGCGCGGTATTAAAGTGATTATTGCTGGTGCTGGCGGTGCTGCGCATCTTCCGGGCATGGCTGCAGCTTTCACAAGCGTACCTGTTTTAGGTGTTCCTGTTCAGTCTAAAGCACTGAAAGGCATGGACTCACTGCTTTCTATCGTGCAAATGCCAAAAGGCATCGCGGTAGGTACTCTAGCTATCGGTGAAGCTGGTGCAGCGAACGCTGGCATCCTAGCGGCTCAAATCATTGGTACACACAATGAAGAAGTAATGGCAAAAGTAGAAGCATTCCGTTCTGAGCAAACAGAAACGGTTTTGGCTAATCCAAACCCTGCAGAGGACTAATTTCCATGCATGTTCTTGTGTTAGGCGCGGGCCAACTTGCTCGCATGATGTCCCTAGCTGGGGCACCGCTGAATATTGAAATTTCTGCTTTTGATGTTGGCAGCAAAAATATTGTTCACCCATTAACGCAAGCGATTCTAGGTAACGGCTTAGAAAATGCGATTGAGCGTGCGGACGTCATTACTGCTGAATTCGAACATATTCCTCACGATGTACTTGAGGTGTGTGAGCGCAGCGGTAAGTTCTTACCGACAACAGAAGCAATCAAAGCTGGCGGTGACCGTCGTCTTGAAAAAGCCCTGTTAGACGAAGCGAACGTGAAGAATGCTAAGTACTACGTGGTTAACTCTCGCGAAGACTTTGACGCTGCAATTGCTCACGTTGGCTTACCAATGGTGTTGAAGAGCACACTTGGCGGCTACGACGGCAAGGGCCAATGGCGCTTAAAGACATTAGACAATGTTGACGCGACTTGGGCAGAAATGACTGAGTGCATTACCGCGACCGACAACCAAGCGATTGTGGCTGAAGAGTTTGTTCCGTTTGACCGCGAAGTATCACTGGTTGGTGCTCGTGATACCAATGGCGAGGTTCAAGTGTATCCACTGGCTGAGAATGTTCACACCGACGGCGTGTTGAGCTTATCGACAGCGATTGATGACATTGAACTGCAAGAGCAAGCTAAAGCCATGTTCACTGCCATTGCTGAGCGTTTAGATTACGTTGGCGTGCTAGCACTTGAGTTCTTTGATGTTCAAGGTTCACTGCTTGTTAATGAGATTGCACCACGTGTTCATAACTCGGGCCACTGGACGCAACAAGGCGCAGAGACTTGTCAGTTTGAAAACCACCTACGTGCAGTGTGTGGCATGCCACTAGGTAGCACTAAACTGATTCGTCCAACCGCAATGATCAACATTCTTGGCGAAGATACTCTTCCTGAGGCTATTCTTGCTCAAGGTGGTTGTCATGTTCATTGGTATGGCAAAGAAAAGCGTGCAGGTCGCAAGATGGGTCACATTAACGTGAGCGCTGACTACAACGCAGAATTACAAAGAGCTTTGTGCTCATTGGCTGAGATTCTTGATAAGCAAGCCTACCCTGCTGTGCATGAGTTTGCTGAGCAGATGAAGTAAGCCTACATTGGCTTATTGATATAAAAAGTTTATTGGATACAAAAACGGCGCTCAGTGAGCGCCGTTTTTTTGTGTCTATAATATCGAGTTATTGAGATTGAATGTGGTGACACTTGCGATCAGCGCATTGCTTCTTGGTACCACTGGCTGTTTTCTTCTCAAGTAACAACGGGAACTGGCACTGTTCACAACGACCTATAACAGGTGGCTGATTAACGGCGAACTTACACTTAGGGTAGTTATCACACGCATAGAAGGTTTTGCCATAGCGAGATTTACGCTCAACCAAGTGGCCTCGACCACACTCAGGGCAGGCAACAAGTGGCTGCTCTTCAGGTTGTTCTTTCGGTTGGTCCAAAGATTCGATGTGATTACACTCTGGATAACTGCTACAGCCAATGAACATCCCAAAGCGACCTTGCCTTAATACCAATTCGTTTTGGCATTTAGGACACGGAACGCCCAGCTCTTTCACCACATGACCATCATTTTGATGAAGAGGCTTGATGTAATCACAGCTCGGATACTGCTTACAGCCTAAAAATGGGCCGTGCTTACCATGGCGAAGCTGAAGCTCCCCACCACACTGTGGACATGGTTCATGCTCTAACGCATGTTCATGTGCTGAAAAAAGCTGATTATCAATCTTACTACTCATGATAAGCCTGTATTAATGCAAGATACCTTGCTCTTTGGTGTACAACAGCTCTTCCATTTGCGTGTAAGCACTTTCATTACCCGGTACATTGAACAGTACCATTAAGATAATCCACTTCAGATCATCCAACTCAAATTCATTGGTCTCTAACCCCATGACACGATCAATCACCATTTCACGAATCTCTGTCGTGAGGACGTTGATCTGCTCAAGGAACAACAAGAAACCACGACACTCCATATTAATACGTGATATCTCTTTACTTGTGTAAACACGCATCGAGGTATTAGAGCACATAGTAATCGCCGCTTGGTTATCGGTATCTTGCAGTGCAGCAAGGTCTTCTAACCAATGGAGAGCCTTATAAATATCATCTTGGTGAAACCCCGCTCGAAGAAGTTCATCTTCAAGTTCGTCTTGATCCACCTGCAATTCAGAATCGCTATGGATGTAGGTTTCAAACAAGTACATCAGTATGTCCATCATCATAGCTTAGCCTCTCCCCTTTCGAATATAGCCACCGGAAACTGCAACAACATGCCCTGAGAGCTCAAGCTCTAAAAGCTGCATCATGACCTCATGCACAGGTATATGGGTTCTCTGTGCCAAAATATCAACGGGTGTCGCCTCTAATCCTACGTTAGCTAACAGCTGTGGAAATGGCAATTGTTCATTTTCACCCTCATTCGGCGTAGGTTCGAATAAGCTCGGCTGCTGATCTATAGACCAGTTTAACAGACTCTTTATTTCAATCAGAACATCTTGAGCATTTTGCACTAAACATGCTCCAGCTTTGATGAGACTGTTACCTCCGCGACTGGTTGGGCTATGAATAGAACCGGGCAGCGCAAACACTTCTCGACCTTGCTCCATGGCATAGCGAGCGGTAATTAAAGAGCCACTCTTCTCAGCCGCTTCCACCACCAAGGTTCCTAACGACAAGCCACTTATAATACGGTTACGACGGGGGAAATGTTCAGGTCTTGGTTTAGCACTCGGTCGAAACTCTGAAATCAGCGCTCCGTTCTCACAGATCCTCTCAGCTAGATTTCGGTGGCGGGCAGGATAAATGGAGTCCAAGCCAGACCCCAACACTGCAAAAGTTTCCCCTCTTTTATCTAGAGCACCATCATGAGCATAGCCATCGATACCTAAAGCTAAGCCACTGGTGACAATTAAACCGTTTTGGACAAACTCTTTGGCGAAGGACTTGGCGGTCTGCAGTCCTTCAATACTGGCATTGCGGCTGCCGACCATCGCGATTTGAGGCTCGATCAGTTTTTCAACGTGACCTTTAACGAAAAGAACACTGGGCGCAGAGGCAATCTCATTAAGCAGTTTGGGATAATGTGGGCAATTAGGGGTAATGATGTGATGGTTAGGCTGTTTTGCTTGCCATGATAAGCAAGCCTCCACTTCTCTTGGGGCTTGCTCTCTTAGATAAGAAATTTGTTTGCCTGATAAACCCATCACTTGCAGCTGCTGGCTTGAGTAGCCAACAATGTTCGAAGGGGAATCGATACTCAGCAGGCGAGAAAGGCGTTTGCCACCCAATTGAGGAACAAAACTTAGAGTTAGCCAAGCACTCAGTTGTTGCTCATTCACTCGGTGCCCTTAACCTCTTCTGTCAAAGCAAGATCCAAAGGCGATACTGCCAGAATGCCCTTGCTAACAGGCTTAGAGCTCTGAGTGATCAACGCGAGGCTAAAATACTCATAAGGACGAATGACCATCAAGCTACCCAGCGAGGTACTTGGCAATTGCACCTTATCGCTCGCCGCAGACTCTTTATAACTGTATTCACCTTGCTTACCAAACACCACCGCACCGCTTTCGCTGAGGGTAAACATAGAACCTTGGCGAAGGTTATCCTGTGAACCTTTGTTGATCACTACCACCTGATTCTTCGCGCTGTATTGGCTGCCATCTAATGAGCCCAAGATATTAGCAAATTGACCCGCCGCACTAGGTGCAGGATAAAACGTGGTAGAGAGCTTCACCTGATCAACACCAAGTTCTGGTAGCACAAGGTCGTTCAGCAATACCTCTTGCAGCTGAGTGTCTATCTGCAAGCTGCTGAACTCAGCATCCACCTCTTTTAAGCGCGCAGTGGCGACCAGTCGCAAAGAGGTAATACTCGCTTGGGGTTGCTGCCGTTGGTAGGTTTCAACTGCGCGGTAGATACCCCACTTTTGATGTTGTTGGTTACCTGAGATAAACAACCGGTCTGCACCCGATAAGAAACGTTTACCATCACTGGTTCCTAATACTCGTTGTGCCGATTCGATATCTTGCTGCTCTACCAAGCGATCAGACTGTAAATATGGCAAAACCAGCCCTTCATTGACGGTAGGTACTGCTTTCTTCTCAGAGACACGAATCTTAGGGCTAAGCTTGATAACAGGCTTGAGGCTCAATACAGGCTCGCCATTAATCCAAACCAAAGACAGTTTATCTCCGGGATAAATGAGATGAGGGTTTTCTATCTCTGGATTGACCTGCCATAACCTTGGCCACAACCACGGGCTATCAAGATACATCGCAGATATATCCCATAAGGTATCGCCCTTTACCACCACATACGCCTCAGGTGCGCCCTGCTTAATGGTTAAAGGTTGAGCGCTATTTTCAGCCGTAGCGGCGAACGAAAGCGAGGCACAAACAAGAGAAAAAATGGGAGAAAAATGACGCATGACCTAGGTTCCTTGGTCTGAATATATGACATCTGATTTGAGAATTACCTTCAGGATGCTGTCATTTGACCTCTAAAATGTCTAGAATTGAGCCAACAAGGTTTAAGCTGTTTCGGCACAGTTCAATATTTCGAGTGTATATGTCTGTATTACAAGTATTAACATTACCAGATGATCGTCTACGTACCGTGGCGAAACCGGTAAAAGAAGTTACCCCAGAGATTCAAAAGTTCGTTGATGACATGATTGAAAC
This sequence comes from Vibrio sp. 10N.286.49.E11, assembly GCF_041469505.1. NCBI lineage: Bacteria > Pseudomonadati > Pseudomonadota > Gammaproteobacteria > Vibrionales > Vibrionaceae > Vibrio > Vibrio sp. 10N.286.49.E11. The sequence goes on along the minus strand of NZ_JBFRKQ010000065.1, from coordinate 71,664 downwards.
CATGTACGACGAAGAAGGTATCGGCCTTGCGGCAACGCAAGTAGATTTCCATCAACGCATCGTTGTTATCGATATTTCAGAAACACGTGATGAGCCAATGGTGCTTATCAACCCTGAAATTACTGAGAAGCGCGGCGAAGATGGAATCGAAGAAGGCTGCCTATCTGTACCAGGCGCTCGAGCTCTAGTACCTCGCGCTGCAGAAGTAACGGTTAAAGCACTAGACCGTGACGGCAACGAATTCACATTCGACGCTGACGACCTTCTGGCTATCTGTGTTCAGCACGAACTTGACCACCTAGAAGGCAAGTTGTTTGTTGATTACCTATCGCCACTAAAGCGTAAACGTATCCAAGATAAGCTAGCGAAGATTAAACGTTTCAACGAGAAACAAGGTTAATAACCGCTGCTATTACTAAATTAGAAGGAAGCCTACCTTGAGTCAGTCTTTAAGAATTGTCTTTGCAGGTACTCCGGATTTCGCCGCCCGTCACTTGGCGGCGTTGTTGTCTTCGGAGCATGAAGTTGTTGCTGTTTACACACAGCCAGATCGCCCAGCAGGCCGCGGTAAAAAACTCACTGCGAGCCCAGTAAAAAACATCGCACTTGAAAACAATATTCCGGTTTACCAACCAGAAAACTTCAAGTCAGATGAGGCTAAGCAAGAGCTAGCTGAATTGAACGCTGACATCATGGTTGTTGTCGCTTACGGCTTATTGCTTCCGCAGGTTGTATTAGATACGCCTCGCTTAGGTTGTATCAACGTACATGGCTCTATCCTACCGCGCTGGCGTGGTGCTGCTCCGATTCAACGCTCTATTTGGGCAGGTGATAAAGAGACAGGCGTGACGATCATGCAGATGGATATCGGCCTAGATACTGGCGACATGCTAAGCATCGCAACGCTGCCTATCGAAGCGACAGATACTAGCGCATCAATGTACGAGAAGTTAGCGGGCCTTGGCCCTGACGCGCTTGTTGAATGTCTAGCGGACATCGCTTCTGGCAAAGCAGTTGCAGAAAAGCAAGACGATGAGCTTGCGAACTACGCGAAGAAGCTAAGCAAAGAAGAAGCGCGTATCAACTGGAGTGATGAAGCTGCGCATATTGAACGCTGCGTTCGTGCCTTCAACCCATGGCCAATGAGCCACTTTGAAGCTGCTGAGAACAGCATCAAAGTATGGCAAAGCCGTGTGGCAGAGCAAACTTCTGATAAGCCTTCAGGTACAATTCTGCAAGCGGATAAAACTGGTATCTACGTAGCGACAGGACAAGGCGTACTTGTTCTTGAACAGCTACAAGTTCCAGGTAAGAAAGCCATGTCAGTTCAGGATATCTTGAACTCACGTGCAAGCTGGTTTGAAGTTGGTACTCAACTTTCTTAATCCGCTTTTAAAGCTGTTAATTACACAGCTTAGAAAACCTTTACGAGGGCAGAGATGTCCTCATGTATTCAAATAAATATTCGGTACCCCTCATGAATGTTCGCGCTGCTGCTGCAAATGTCCTATTCCAAGTTGTCGATAAAGGCCACTCTCTTTCACACGCTCTCCCTGCGGCTCAAAAAACGATCCGTCCGCGAGACCATGCTCTACTGCAAGAGATTTGCTACGGCGCACTTCGTTATCTGCCTCGTTTAGAGTCAATCGCTAACGAACTGATGGAAAACCCGCTTAAAGGTAAAAAGCGTGTATTCCACCACCTAATCTTGGTGGGCATTTACCAACTAAGCTTCATGCGTATCCCTTCGCATGCCGCGGTTGCTGAAACGGTTGAGGGTACTAAGACACTGCGCGGTCCAAGCCTGAGTGGTTTGATCAACGCTGTGTTACGTAGCTACCTACGTGACCAAGAAGAACTAGACGAGAAAGCCGTTAGCCACAATGCAGGCAAATACGGCCACCCAAGCTGGATTCTAAAAATGCTTCAAGAGAGCTACCCAGATCAATGGGAGCAACTGGTTGAAGCAAACAACAGCAAGGCACCAATGTGGCTGCGCGTTAACCGCCAACACCACACTCGTGACGAGTATGTAGAACTGCTTAAAAACGAAAACATTGAATACACATTGCACCCAGAAGCAGCTGATGCCATAAAATTAGCTGCACCTTGTGATGTTACTTTGCTTCCTGGCTTCGACAGGGGTTGGGTATCAGTGCAAGATGCTGCCGCTCAGCTTTCGGTTGATTACCTAACACCAAAAGATGGTGAGCTGATCTTAGATTGTTGTGCTGCACCAGGTGGTAAAACGGCACACATTCTTGAGCACACTCAAGATACTGAAGTGGTTGCGATTGACTGCGACATCAAACGTCTAGACCGTGTTTACGATAACCTTGAGCGCCTACAACTGCGTGCCGACGTAATTTGTGGTGATGCTCGCTACCCTGAAGAGTGGTGGATGGGTGATAAGTTCGACCGTATCCTACTTGATGCACCTTGTTCAGCGACTGGCGTAATTCGCCGTCACCCTGACATCAAGTGGCTACGTCGTGCATCTGACATTGATGCGCTGGCTGAACTGCAAAGCGAAATTATGGATGCAATGTGGCGTCAGCTGAAAGAAGGCGGCACCATGGTTTATGCGACATGTTCTATCACGCCGCAAGAAAACGTGCTGCAAGTGAAAGCATTCCTAGCACGTACTGAAAACGCAACGCTGGTTGGGTCTGATATCGAAAATCCGGGTCGTCAAATACTACCTGGAGAAGAAGATATGGATGGCTTCTACTACGCAGTTCTAGTAAAACAGGCATAACAACTAACAGCGGCTAAGAATTTATTTCTTAGCCGCTGTTTCTTTCTAGTGCATTATCAAAACAAAGTTAGATAACTAGAATTACCACGGTAAAGAAAAGAGAAAGGCTATGAAGATCATTATCCTAGGTGCTGGACAAGTTGGCGGTACCCTTGCGGAAAACCTGGTTGGTGAAAACAACGACATCACCATTGTCGACCGTAATGCTGACCGACTTCGTGAACTTCAGGATAAGTATGACCTTAGGGTTGTAAACGGTTATGCCAGCCACCCAAACACACTACGTGAAGCGGGTGCGCAAGATGCCGACATGTTGGTTGCCGTAACCAACATGGATGAAACCAACATGGCTGCGTGTCAGGTTGCTTTCTCTCTTTTCAATACGCCGAACCGAATTGCTCGTATTCGCTCTCCTCAATACCTAGAAGAGAAAGAAGCGTTATTCAAATCAGGTGCCATCCCAGTCGATCACCTGATCGCACCCGAAGAGCTAGTGACCAGCTACATCGAGCGCCTGATTCAATACCCAGGCGCACTGCAGGTTGTGAGCTTTGCTGAACAGAAGGTTAGCCTAGTAGCAGTAAAAGCCTACTACGGTGGTCCACTGGTTGGTAACGCATTGTCTGCTTTGCGTGAGCACATGCCGCACATTGATACCCGTGTTGCCGCTATTTTCCGTCAAGGTCGCCCTATTCGTCCACAAGGCACCACCATCATTGAAGCCGATGATGAAGTGTTCTTCGTCGCAGCGAGTAACCACATCCGCTCAGTAATGAGTGAGCTACAGCGCCTAGAGAAACCGTACCGCCGCATCATGATTGTCGGTGGTGGTAACATTGGTGCAAGCTTGGCAAAACGCCTTGAGCAGAGCTACAGCATCAAGCTTATTGAGCGCAGTTACACTCGTGCCGAGAAGCTGTCTGAAGAATTAGAAAACACCATCGTATTCTGTGGTGATGCAGCCGACCAAGAGCTGCTGACCGAGGAGAACATCGATCAAGTGGACGTGTTCATCGCCCTAACCAATGAAGATGAAACCAACATCATGTCAGCCATGCTGGCGAAGCGAATGGGTGCCAAGAAGGTAATGGTACTGATTCAGCGTGGTGCTTACGTCGACCTTGTTCAGGGTGGTGTGATTGATATTGCTATCTCGCCACAGCAAGCGACCATTTCTGCGCTGCTTACTCACGTTCGTCGTGCTGATATCGTAAACGTATCCTCTCTACGTCGCGGCGCTGCAGAGGCGATCGAAGCGATTGCTCACGGTGACGAAACCACCTCTAAAGTGGTTGGCCGAGCGATTGGCGACATCAAGTTACCACCGGGCACCACTATTGGTGCGATTGTTCGCGGAGAAGAAGTACTTATCGCGCACGATAGAACCGTAATCGAACAGGATGACCACGTAGTGATGTTCCTAGTGGACAAGAAATACGTACCGGATGTTGAGTCTCTATTCCAACCGAGCCCGTTCTTCTTATAGCCTTGTTCTCGTGAGCTTCTTCTCGCAACTTTCTTTTGTGAGAACGGCGCTCCGGCACAAAGCTGTAATCAATTAAAGCTATGGTCTATTAAGCTATGGTCAACTTTCGTCCGATATTATTAGTGATAGGGTTAGTGTTATCAAAACTCGCCCTTTTCATGTACATCCCTACATTGGTTGCCTTTTTCACAGGCACCGGTGGCTTCCTCGAGTTTGGTCAGTCGGTAGTGATCACGCACATTGTGGCGTTCATCTGCTTGAGCTTAGGCCGTTCAGCTAAGTTCCGACTTGGGGTACGGGACATGTTCCTGATCACCTCTCTGGTATGGACGATAGCCAGTGCCTTTGCTGCACTGCCGTTTGTCTTCATCAACCACATCAGCTTCATTGACGCCTATTTTGAAACCATGTCTGGTATCACCACGACAGGCTCAACCGTATTAAGCGACTTAGACAGCATGGCTCCAAGTATTCTGTTGTGGCGTTCTATACTGCAATGGTTAGGTGGCATCGGCTTCATCGTTATGGCGGTAGCGGTTCTGCCAATGCTCAACGTCGGTGGTATGCGCCTGTTCCAAACCGAATCATCCGATTGGTCAGATAAAAGCAGCCCACGAGCGAAAACGGTCGCCAAGAACATCGTGGCGGTTTATCTGGTTCTGACTGGGTTGTGCATCATTAGCTACCTGTTTGCAGGCATGGGTATCTTTGACGCAATCAATCATGCCTTCACAACACTGTCTACGGGTGGTTACTCAACATCAGATGGCTCAATGAACCACTTCTCTAACAGTGCTCACTGGGTAGGAACCCTGTTCATGTTCCTTGGTGGTCTGCCGTTCCTACTGTTTGTTAGCGCACTGCGTGGTAGAAAACTCTCAATCCTCTACAAAGACGCGCAAGTGAGAGGTTTCACCTATCTATTCTTGGTCACCAGTGCCGTGATATCGACATGGTTGGTGGTTAGAGATGGCTACACAGTCATGGATGCGATGCGTGTTTCGATGTTCAACATTGTGTCAGTCGTAACCACAACCGGTTTTGGCTTAGAAGATTTCACCGCGTGGGGCGCTTTGCCTACCACGCTGTTTGCCTTTTTAATGATGGCGGGCGCGTGCTCAGGTTCAACCTCTGGTGGTATCAAGATCTTCCGCTTCCAGATAGCGATGACTATGCTTCACAAACAGATGATGAAGCTGATTCACCCATCAGGCGTATTTGTTCAACGCTATAACCAACGCCCTGTCAGCGACGACATCGTGCGTTCGTTGGTGGCGTTTGGTTTGATGTTCTTTATTACGATCATCTTAATCGCTGGCGGCTTAAGTGCGATGGGTTTAGACCCAATCACCAGTATCTCGGGCGCTATTACTGCGGTAGCTAACGTTGGCCCGGGTATGGGTAGCGTGATCGGCCCAACGGGTAACTTTGCTCCCCTACCAGACGCTGCTAAGTGGTTATTAAGCCTTGGTATGTTGATGGGAAGGCTTGAGATACTGACGCTGATCGTTCTATTCTTCCCAGCCTTCTGGCGACGCTAATTGCACGAATATTTAAGGAAACAGAGATGAAATCATACCTACTTATCGCAAGCGCACTGCTAAGCAGTTCAGCCTTCGCCGACCAAATGGTAACTCTTCAAGATGGAAAACAGATACTGCTGAAAGATGACTTTACTTGGCAGTACGTGGCAGAGAAGCAAGCGGAAGAAGTAGCGACAACATCAGAGATCGCCGTACCTGTCGCAGCAGCGCCTGTTGTGGCAGTTCCAGTTGCGACTAACGTGCGTGGTACGACGATTGTCGTTGATAGCAAAAAGCCAAGCTTACAGCTATCTCAGTCAGGAGTGGATGTTGTACTGGGTGCAAGTCGCTATGAAGATGGTGAGCTTATCATTCCGACAGCCATCACTAACCAAGGCACTCAAGCGGTCATTTTGGTATCACTTAACATCAGCGTATTTACTGCAGAAGGTGAGTTGTTGGCAGAAGAAGAAGTTGCTGTGTGGAAATCAATCAAACGAATGGCCGACACATACCTACGACCAAAGACGGGTGAAGAAGGCAAGCTCATCAAGCTCGACCTAGAACAACACCCTGAATATCAGATTAAAGCTGAGATTACTGAGGTACTGGCTCGCTAAACCGGAGTCACGTACAAATAAATAGCGAAGAAATGGCAAGCGCAGCCCGCCAACACAAACAAATGCCAGATGGCATGATTGTAAGGGATGCGTTTTGCCACATAGAAAATCACACCCAACGAGTAGATCACGCCGCCGAGCGCCAATAACACCAAGCCGCCCATCTCAATATTCATCGCCAGTTGATACACCACAATCAACGACAACCAGCCCATCGCCAAATAAATGAACAGCGATAGACGCTTAAATCGGTAGACGAAGGCAATCTTCATAATGATTCCGACTAGCGCGATACCCCAAATCACTGCCATCAAACCCATCGCCAATGGTGTTCTTAAACTCACCAATAAAAATGGCGTGTAACTGCCCGCGATCAATAAGTAGATCGCACAGTGATCGAGAGTTTTCAGTAATCGCTTGGTCTTTTCTGTGGTGATCGAGTGATAAAGCGTGGAAGCGAGAAAGAGTAGGATAATACTGCTGCCATATACCGCCATACTCGCAATAGTCAGTATGTCGGCTTGATGGTCAAACGCACGAATCAGCAGCAGGATTAAACCAACCACGCCAAGCACAACACCCAAGCCATGGGTTATCGCATTGGCGCGTTCTTCGATGTCACTGTATTCGCTCGCCGATGATGCAGACATGATTATCCTACTAGAGTAAATGTTCGATTTGCCTAGTATTGCACATTAAGCTTACACGTGTAAGCTTAAATTTTTATGACATCTTTTATGACATTAATAACGCCTAAACGGTGTGATGAAGCTAAGGTCTCTAAAGCTACAGAACCAAAGAGCTAACTAAGATGCGTTGTCTAGATACTCAAGTACCATCTTGCCCGCATCTTGTGGTGACGTATCCAATGGCACACTCAATTGACGCTGCAGTTGGCCAATGCCTAACAAGCTCGCCAACATGCCTTTTGCACCATCGCGATTACGGTCTATCTCAAACCACAACTTAAGCTCGGTTTCATCACGATGAGCAACCACTTCCAGTTCACGCCAGCGGCCATGATATGGACCAGTGGTAGGGACAAACTCAAACTCTTGAACAAATGGCAGTTCAAAGCCCTCTACTGCTTCGCACTCAACTTGGCGAATACGCAGCCCTTGAGCTTCAAGCTCGTTAAAAATACCATCGAGGAGTGCGTCAGGGCGCACCGTTAAGATGTCTTTATCCGATGGATCAATCGCCATCGCAATATCGAGCCCGGTTTCTAGCCACACCTTTGAATCACCAATCGTGACAGGTGTGTTCAGCGGGACATCAAACTCACATTCAAAATCACGGGTTTCACCCGGCTGAATAACAAAGGCATACGGCAGGCTCCATTTGGCCAACGAGTATGTCTGGTGCATTCGACGTGTTTGACCGCCCTCTTGCCTTTGCGAATTCATAGTAATTTCTTTGACGTAACGACAGCACAAGTTGAGATCGATATTGTCGATCTCTTGTGGCTGAGCGCCACCATAGACATGCACAATAATGCTCGCCTTCTTGCCTGGATAAAGCACTTCCTGTTGCAATACAGAATCCACCTTGGCAGACCCAATACCAAAACTTGCTAACGTTTTCTTTAAGAACGACATATGCACCTCCTTTAAAGCATCATCTTAAGCCTGAAAGAGGTTCAAACTCAAATATACTGCTCACACTATTTTAGCTCTAATATCGTCTATTTATCACTCAGGCGTCGATCGATAACTTAGATAGTGATAATCTAAGCCTTGATATGCATGCATATCATTATCCTGATTTATTCTTCGGATTGGCGAAAGCCAGACGAGTGACGCTTCAAGCAATTGAGGTGGAGCTCATGGTAAATCAGGCCATTAGATTGGCAATGGATATGCCTGACCGTTAGGTAAATTAATGCGCCCAACAGCTGTCAGGTTCTCGCACACCAACCGTAGTGCGATGCGTCGTCGTAGTGGCTTTGTTGCTGCTCCAACGGCTAAGAAATTGGCTCCTACAATGACTCTAGTTGAGAAGACTGCTTTATTAGCACCGACTACAACGAAAGTGATTAAAGCCGCTTAACAAAAAGCGCAGTTTTTACTGCGCTTTTTTCTGCCCGCTCCCATCTTGAAATGTGTTTACACATTGGTATTCCCTACCCGATTTGATACCTTAGCCACAAATCATTATAAAATTTGTGGAGAAATAAAGTATGAAGTGTCACCGCATTGAAGAACTGCTTGAACTGATGGAGCCTGAGTGGCAGAAAGATCAAGAGCTTAACCTATTAGAGTTCATCATTAAGCTATCAAAAGAAGCGGGCTACCAAGGCAAGCTTGAAGAACTGACTGACGATGTTCTTATCTATCACCTAAAAATGCGCAACAGCGAAAAAGATGAGATGATCCCGGGCCTGAAAAAAGACCAAGAAGATGATTTCAAAACCGCAATTCTAAAAGCACGTGGCCTTCTTTAGTCGCCCGTTAGTTTAGAGCTCAATTGCCGTATAGATAAAACACTCAATTTTAAAAAGCGACCACCAGGTCGCTTTTTTTGTTTCTGTTCGCTATTTTTTCGTCACAACTGTTATGACTTTTGTTGTTAAAGGTTGATAGCGTTAAAGAAATGAGAACAAGATTGTCGCTATAATCGCCATCCATAAGAATCTTCTAAAATAATAAGAGTGAGTGCGATAACAACAAATGCACCAAGCTCAATTTCAACAGGTTCTCTAAACCATACTTTCAAGTAATGTCGTCATGCCCGACTTAACCGGGCAAACAAGCCACAAAAAGGATAGTCCATGAGTCAGGATAAAATCGATATCAAAGATGTGACTCCTAAAACCTTTAACCCGAAAACACATAAAGGTAATGGAGATCGATTTAACCCAAGTAACCGAATCTATGTTCGAGAAAGCAAAGGTAAATTCCAACAACTGCGTCGCTATGGCGGTTGGTTCTTACTTTTACTTTTTGCGCTTATCCCATGGATTCCCTTTGGTGAACGTCAAGCGATCTTGCTCGATATCGGCAGCCAACAGTTCAACTTCTTTGGCACCACCTTATACCCGCAAGATCTGACCCTACTCGCGATCCTATTTATGATTGCCGCGTTTGGCCTGTTTTTCATAACCACCTTCTTAGGCCGTGTCTGGTGTGGCTATTTATGCCCACAAACCGTCTGGACCTTCATGTATATCTGGTTCGAAGAGAAGCTAGAAGGCGCTGCCAATAAGCGAAGAAAACAAGACTCGGGCAAACTGACGAGCAATTTAATCCTCAGAAAAACCCTCAAACACATTGCGTGGTGGGCGATTGCCATTGCGACGGGCTTAACCTTTGTTGGTTACTTCATCCCAATCAAAGAGTTAGTGGTTGGCTTCTTTACCTTTAACTCGTCTTTCTGGCCGGTGTTTTGGGTACTGTTCTTTGCTGGATGTACTTATGCCAATGCGGGTTGGATGCGTTCAATTGTTTGTCTGCACATGTGTCCTTACGCGCGTTTCCAGTCGGCAATGTTCGATAAAGACACCTTCATCGTTGGTTACAACACAGAACGTGGTGAAAGCCGTGGCCCTCGCTCTCGTAAAGCCGATCCAAAAGAGCTTAGTCTAGGCGACTGTATTGACTGTAATCTGTGTGTACAAGTGTGCCCTACGGGTATCGATATCCGTGACGGCCTGCAATACGAGTGTATTAACTGCGGCGCGTGTATTGATGCCTGTGACAACACGATGGAGCGTATGGGCTATGAGAAAGGCCTGATCAATTACACCACCGAGCACAGACTTGAAGGTCACTCGACCAAGGTAATGCGTCCCAAGCTGTTGGGCTATGGCGCTATCTTGATCGTGATGCTGGGCTTGTTCTTCGCCCAAATCGCGAGCGTTGATCCTGCCGGCCTAAGTGTTCTGCGTGACCGAAACCAACTGTTTAGAGTCAATAACCAAGGGTTGGTTGAAAACACCTACACCTTGAAAGTGATCAACAAGACTCAACAAGAGCAAGAGTACAAACTCGATGTTAGCGGACTGCCCGATTCTATCTGGTATGGTAAACAGACGATTACTGTCGATCCAGGCGAGGTTTTGAACCTACCTATCAGTTTGGGCGCCGACCCAGAAAAACTGAGCTCACCAGTTTCGACAATTCAGTTTATACTCTCGGATAATGAAGAGTTTACGATGGAAGTCGAAAGCCGCTTTATCAAGAAGCTCTGATACCCGCACCGTAGTGCTTGGTATAACAACCCAATAAATGGAAAAAGGCTCAGTAATGAGCCTTTTTTATTCTATGACGATGCAAGCCTTTAACTTTGATAACCTGACTCCTGACTTCATGTGGTACGCACTGGAGAGCATCGGAGTTCGCGCTGAATCCGGGCTTCTCGCTCTCAACAGTTACGAAAACCGTGTCTATCAGTTCACCGATGAAGACCGTAAGCGCTACGTCGTTAAGTTTTACCGTCCACAACGCTGGAACAAGGCACAGATCCAAGAAGAGCATGACTTCGCACTCGAGCTTATCGAACAAGAGATGCCGGTTGCGCCTCCAATGCGAATCAACGGTGCAACCTTACATGAATACCAAGGCTACCTATTTGCACTATTTGAAAGTGTTGGCGGCAGACAGTATGAAGTTGACAATCTAGATCAATTGGAAGGCGTAGGACGCTTTCTTGGTCGTATTCATAAAGCCAGCGCGGGAAGAACATTCCAGCATCGCCCGACCATCAGCTTAGATGAATACCTTTATCAGCCACGTAAGATTCTAGAGAACTCTCAGTTTATCCCGACGCACCTAGAAAATGCCTTCTTCAATGACGTTGACCTTCTGATCAAAGAGCTAGAGAGCCAGTGGCCGAGCAACATTGAGAATATCCGCCTGCACGGTGACTGCCACCCTGGCAATATTTTGTGGCGCGATGGGCCAATGTTCGTCGATCTTGATGACGCACGTAACGGCCCTGCGATACAAGATCTGTGGATGCTGCTCAATGGCGAGCGCCAAGATAAGCTGATGCAACTGGATATTTTGCTAGAGAGTTACCAAGAGTTTTGCGATTTTAATACCGCACAACTGAAACTAATCGAACCACTACGCGGTCTACGTATGGTGCATTACATGGCATGGTTGGCGAAACGATGGCACGATCCTGCGTTTCCTCTGGCCTTCCCGTGGTTTAATGATCCGAAATATTGGGAGCAACAAGTACTTGCTTGTAAAGAGCAAATTGCTACCCTGCAAGAGCCACCACTTTCGTTAATGCCTCAGTGGTAACAGCAATCGCAACATACAACTAGATAAAAATTCAAACATAATGGAGATTGGATAAATGAAAAAGCTATTCGCATTTTTCTCATTGATCATGTTGAGCCTTACCGCTCACGCTGCGAAATTTAACGAAGGTGAACACTACAAAGTTCTCGACCTAGAAGCATCAAAAAAACCAATGGTGACAGAGTTCTTCTCTTTTTACTGCCCACACTGTAATAGCTTTGAGCCAATCATCCAGCAGCTAAAACAACAGCTACCTAAAGACGCTAAGCTACAGAAGAACCATGTTTCATTCATGGGTGGCAACATGGGTCTGCCAATGAGCAAAGCTTACGCGACAATGATTGCACTGAAAGTTGAAGATAAAATGGTGCCAGTGATGTTTAACCGCATCCACACAATGAACAAGCCACCACGTGATGAAGAAGAACTGCGTCAAATCTTCCTAGACGAAGGCGTTGATGCGAAGAAATTCGATGCTGCGTATAACGGCTTTGCTGTAGATTCTATGGTTCGTCGCTTCGACAAAGCATTCAAAGACAGCGGCCTTTCAGGTGTACCCGCTGTTGTGGTTAACAACCGCTACCTAGTAGAAGCTCAAGGTATCAACTCTCTTGATGAGTACTTCGAGCTCGTGAACTTCTTATTAAAGAAGTAAGCCATTGATGAAAGGAAGCTTCGGCTTCCTTTTTTTTGCTAGTTCAAAAATCATTATTGATAAATAATTAACCTGGAAGTTTAAAGCTTTACTGCTATTAATAACCCGTCCTAAGAACCGGTGGGCAAGGAGCCCTTGAATGAAAATAAAAATAACTCTCTTGGCATTGAGCGTTGCGGCTTCTCCCGCTTTTGCCAAGCTTGCAGACCAACAAGGTTTCAGTGGTGAAATCTCTCTCAATACCGGGGTTACCTCTTCCACCTCGAACTTTAATACCGATGCTGATAGCAATCTTTCATCCACAGATCAGAAGGCTTCTTCGGAAAGCTCTTTTCTGGTTGCTCCTTTAGGTAGTGTTGCTTATACCTTTGGTGAAAAGCTAAACCATCAGGTATACACAGGTACCGCGCGAGATGATGTAGCAACAGGTACTGTAGTTCTCGAAGTCGGTTACAAATACCAACTTGAGTCAGGCATGGTGATCGACGCTTCACTGCTGCCAACCATTATGTCTGGTGAAACTTGGGCTGATCCATACAACACCACATCAGCTCGCACCAAGACCGATGAAACTGGCAATGCGTTTCGTTTGAAGCTAAGCAACATTGCGGGCTCAGCTTTCTCGCTAGACATGGCCTATGCGACCAAAGATGTCGACAAGGATGATATTCAAGATCAAGAGCTCAAACGAGATGCCAATACTCTCTACTTGAAAGGTCAATATCGCCTGCCACTCAGTCGTACCATGATGCTTATTCCATCCGTCATCTATCAAACACGTGATGCTGATGGTAAAGCTGAATCTTACGACCAATTCGGTGGTGAGGTAAGCTTGTTTGGTGGCATGGGGCGTCACCAGTACGCACTAACAGCGGGTTACAACCAACGCTCTTACGATGCGAGCAACCCGATCTACGACAAGAAACGCAGCGACGACAATATCAACCTATTCGCCGCCTATGAGTATGATCAATTCATGGATTGGGAAAACTGGTCGTTTATTTCACTGGCAGGCTACGGCACCAGCGACTCGAACATTACCTTCTACGACGAGTCTCAATATATAGTTTCAGTTGGCTTGAACTACAAGTTCTAACCTTAGCGAGTATGAACTGCAATCCAACGAAAGCCTGCATCTAAGCAGGCTTTTTCTGCTTGCTAGACAGCTTGAGCCGTGAGTTGTTTCAGCAAGCGATCCATCGCGCGATAGCCTAGCGCTTCTGATAGATGTTTCTTTTCGATCTGCTCGTTACCGTCAAGGTCGGCAATGGTTCGTGCCACCTTAATAATTCGATGATAAGCACGAATCGATAAACCCAAGCGATGTAGTGCTGTCTCAAGAAACTCTGCATCTTCGCGTCGCAGTGGGCAATACTTCTCAATTTCTCGGCTACCTAACAGTGCATTCGATTTATGGTTGCGAGATAGCATTAACTCTCGCGCCTGCCTAACCCTTTGCTTAACTACTTGAGTGGTTTCACCGCGATCACCGCCTTCGGCCAACATTCCTTTTGGCAACAGAGGTATCTCCAATGACATATCGAACCTATCCAGCAAGGGCCCAGATAAGCGATTGAGGTAACGCAGGATGATCTGTGGGTTGGCGCGCGCCTGGTTACCTTCGTAATAACCCGTTGGACTTGGGTTAAGTGCACCGACCAATTGAAAACGCGCAGGAAAACGAGTCTTGCCCGCAGCACGGGAGATAATGATCTCGCCCGACTCTAGTGGCTCTCGTAATGAATCAAGCACCTTGCGCTCAAACTCCGGCATCTCATCTAAGAACAATAAGCCGTTATGCGCTAAAGAGATCTCTCCGGGGCGAGGCACCGAACCACCACCCACTAATGCCGCCATTGAACTGGAATGGTGAGGAGAGCGAAAAGGTCGTTGCTTCCAGTTGTATTGATTGATTTCTTGTTGCGTTAACGAGGCCACCGACGCGGTTTCCATCGCTTCGTCATCACTCATTTCAGGTAATAGGTCACGCAGTCGAGAAGCGAGCATAGTTTTTCCGGTTCCGGGTGGGCCAAGAAACAATAAGTTATGATTCCCAGCAGCGGCTATCTCTAGAGCTCGCTTGCCTTGTTGTTGGCCGATAATATCTTGTAGGTCGCGAAGCACTGAAACATCAGCCTGATGATGTTCCGTTCTATATAGCCCAAGCTGAGCCTGTCCACACATGTCAGCACAAACCTCCAACAAGGTTTGTGCAGATTTATGCGCTCCCTTGCCCACCAGCGCAGCCTGATCACCGTTATGATGTGGGACAACTAAGCATCGCTCTACACTGTCGGCGGCTAACGTCGCAGGCAAAACGCCCTTTACCGAGCGAAGTTCTCCTGACAATGCCAACTCACCGATAAATTCATGTTGAGCTATTTTTGATGTCGGAAGCTGATCTGACGCCACCAAAATCCCAAGCGCGATGGGCAGGTCAAAACGGCCACCTTCTTTGGGCAAATCGGCTGGGGCGAGATTGACCGTAATTCTTTTCGATGGAAACTCAAAGCGAGAATTGATGATCGCGCTTCTCACTCGGTCTTTAGATTCCTTGACCGTTGTTTCAGGTAGACCCACCAGCGTGAAACCAGGCATTCCGTTGCTTATATGCACCTCAACGGTCACTTCTGGCGCCTCTACACCCACACTAGCTCGGCTATGAATTATCGCGAGTCCCATAACTTTCCTTTGTCTTTGATTTAAAAGTATTCGCTCTGGATATTCGTTGCTCACCAAAGCGATAAGGTTGTTATATAGCTTGGTGGAATGGTATTTTAATGTGAAAAAAGAATGACATTTCCCTTGTCATGCGGCAGATTTGTGTGATAACACTAGAGATGTAGACATTTACTGAAGACAATAAACGAGAAAACTCGAATATTATGATTTTTAACGCTCGCATTTACGCACTGATTAACCTGATTATCGTAGTCATTATTAAGACTGCGCGGGGGCGAGTGGGAAGAAAGTAACCACGAATTAGAAAAAACCCCCGCACTGACAAGTCCGGGGGTTTTTTCTAATTTAAACATTCGATTTTTATATTTTTGAGCATTTTCGGCTTTGCCGATTTACAGGAAGAATGGGAGCACAAGATGTGCAGAGACAAAGGAAACAGTTACCAAAATAAAGGTAATACGGGAGAATTCCGATGAAAGGCGCAGAACTAGTCGTATCCGCACTCAAGCAACAAGGAATTGAGACCGTATTTGGTTACCCCGGTGGTGCCATCATGCCAATCTACGATGCACTCTATGACGGCGGGGTTGAACATATCCTATGTCGCCATGAGCAAGGCGCCGCTATGGCCGCGATCGGCATGGCTAGAGCAACACAAGATGTCGCTGTTTGTATGGCAACCTCGGGACCAGGTGCAACCAACCTAGTCACTGGCCTTGCTGATGCCTTTATGGATTCAATCCCAATGGTTGCTATCACAGGTCAGGTTGCAAGTTCCCACATTGGTACCGATGCATTCCAAGAAATGGATGTGATTGGTATGTCTCTGTCATGTACTAAACACAGCTACCTAGTAACTGATATTGAAGAGCTAGCTCCAACCCTCGCTGAAGCGTTTGTGGTAGCAAAGTCTGGCCGCCCTGGCCCGGTTATCGTCGATATCGCTAAAGACGTTCAACTAGCAGAAGCACCTGTTAACGCTCTTCCTGAATTTACTCCACCCGCAATTCCTGTTGCGACAACTGATGCCATTGAACAGGCACAGTACTTTTTGTCTCAAGCGACCCGTCCTGTTTTATACGTAGGTGGTGGTGTTCAACTTGCTAAAGCAACCGATGCGGTTCGTGAGTTTTTACGCCTAAACCCAATGCCAGCAGTAAGCACACTGAAAGGCTTGGGCACTATCGAACGTGACGACCCACACTACCTTGGCATGCTGGGTATGCACGGCACTAAAGCCGCTAACCTTGTGGTTCAAGAGAGTGACCTGTTGATTGTTGTCGGTGCTCGTTTTGATGACCGAGTAACTGGCAAACTCGATACCTTTGCGCCGCATGCTAAGGTTATCCATATCGATATCGATGCCGCTGAGTTCAGCAAACTGCGTCTTGCCAATGCGCCAATTCGCGGTGACATCAACAAGATCATGCCTCAACTAGAGCTAAGCCAAGACATCTCCTCTTGGGTTCATCACTCTGAAGGTCTTCGTAGCTCATTCAAATGGCGTTACGACCACCCTGGTGATCTGATTTTTGCTCCACTGCTGTTGAAGCAACTGTCAGACATGATGCCAGCAAGCTCTATCGTATCGACTGATGTGGGCCAACACCAAATGTGGGCAGCTCAGCACATTCAGCCTCGCGATCCACAGAACTTCATTACCTCTGCCGGTTTAGGCACCATGGGCTTTGGCTTGCCAGCTGCAATGGGTGCATCGGTTGGGCGTCCTGACGACCAATCTATACTTATCTCTGGTGACGGCTCGTTCATGATGAACATTCAAGAGCTTGGCACATTGAAACGCCGCCAAATCCCAGTGAAGATGGTGCTTCTAAACAACTCTCGCTTGGGTATGGTTCGCCAATGGCAATCGTTGTTCTTCGATGGCCGCCACAGTGAAACCATCCTAGATGACAACCCAGACTTCGTGATGCTAGCGAAAGCCTTCGATATCCCGGGTAAAACCATCACGCGCAAAGAAGAAGTAGAGCCAGCACTGAAAGAGATGCTAGAAAGCAAAACCGCTTACCTACTTCATGTTCTTATTGATGAAGAAGAGAACGTATGGCCACTAGTACCGCCAGGTGCTTCAAACAGTGAGATGTTGGAGAACACATAACATGAAAAGATACCTATTAGACATCAAAGCCGATGATAAGCCTGTACTACTAGAGCGTGTTCTTCGTGTTATCCGCCACCGTGGCTTTATTGTTAAGCAAGTCGCGGGCACTCAAAACCACGAAAGTAAAGTGGCGAGTGTAGAGATCATTGTAGACAGTGACCGTCCAATCTCTTTTTTGGTCAATCAAATCGAAAAGCTGTGGGATGTGCGTACCGTTGACGTTATCTCGATCAGCCGTAATGAACTGCCAAACAACAACTTACAACAAAAGATAAACGCATAAGGAACCGCAAACATGACAGCTAAAACAGCAGACTATATTTGGTTTAACGGTGAGATGGTTCCTTGGGCAGAGGCGAACGTTCACGTCCTGACTCACGCAATGCACTACGGTACTTCTGTGTTTGAAGGTGTTCGTTGTTACAACACACCAAAAGGGCCGGTTATCTTCCGTCACCCTGAACATGCTAAGCGCCTAAAAGACTCAGCAAAAATCTATCGCTTCCCTATTCCTTACACTGAGGAAGAAATTATGGAAGCGACTCGCGAAACGCTACGCCAAAATAAGCTAGAGTCAGCGTACATCCGCCCTCTAGGTTTCGTAGGTAACGTTGGTTTGGGTGTCTGCCCGCCAGAAAATACTGAGATGGAACTGATCATCGCTGCTTTCCCTTGGGGGTCTTACCTAGGCGAAGAAGCACTAGAAAACGGCGTTGATGCAATGATTTCTAGCTGGAACCGTGCCGCTCCAAACACGATCCCAACCGCAGCAAAAGCCGGTGGTAACTACCTATCTTCACTATTAGTTGGTGGCGAAGCTCGCCGTCATGGTTACGATGAAGGCATCGCACTGAGTGTTGATGGTTACCTTTCTGAAGGGGCTGGTGAGAACATCTTTGTGGTACGTAACGGCGTGCTATCCACACCACCAGCGACCAGTGCGATTCTGCCGGGTATCACGCGTGATTCGATCATGACACTAGCAAAAGACATGGGTTATGAGATCCGTGAAGAGAACATTGCTCGTGAAGCGCTATACCTTGCTGATGAAGTATTCATGACAGGCACAGCGGCGGAAATCGTTCCGGTTCGTAGCGTAGACAAAATTACAGTAGGTGAAGGCAAACGCGGTCCTATCACTGAAAAAGTTCAAGCGGCTTACTTTGGTCTATTCAATGGCACCACTGAAGATAAGTGGGGCTGGTTAGACTACGTTTATCCAGCAGGCCAAACTTCAGAAAACCAAACGCAAACAACTAAGTAAGCAACAGCCAAATATTTTATAAGGATTTAAGCAATGCCAATCTATCGTTCAGCAACGACTACCCACGGACGCAACATGGCTGGTGCGCGCGCTTTATGGCGTGCAACTGGCGTTAAAGATGATGACTTCGGTAAGCCAATCATCGCAGTTGTAAACTCGTTCACTCAATTCGTACCAGGCCACGTTCACCTTAAAGATATGGGTCAACTGGTTGCGGGTGAAATCGAGAAAGCGGGCGGTATCGCTAAAGAATTCAACACCATCGCAGTCGATGATGGTATCGCAATGGGCCACGGCGGCATGCTGTACTCACTGCCATCACGTGAGCTTATCGCGGATTCAGTAGAATACATGGTCAATGCACACTGTGCGGATGCGATGGTGTGTATCTCTAACTGTGACAAAATCACTCCGGGAATGATGATGGCAGCAATGCGCCTTAACATCCCAGTGATCTTTGTATCAGGCGGCCCAATGGAAGCGGGTAAAACTAAGCTTTCAGATCAAATCATCAAGCTAGACCTTGTTGACGCAATGATCCAAGGTGCCGATCCAACCATTTCTGATGAGCAAAGTGAGCAAGTAGAGCGTTCTGCATGTCCGACATGTGGTTCATGTTCAGGTATGTTCACAGCGAACTCAATGAACTGTCTAACAGAAGCGCTTGGTCTATCTCAGCCAGGTAACGGTTCTATGCTAGCAACCCACGCAGACCGTGAAGAGCTATTCATCAATGCTGGTAAGCGCATCGTTGACCTAACCAAGCGTTACTACGAGCAAGATGACGAATCAGCACTGCCTCGTAACATCGCAAACCGCGCAGCATTTGAAAACGCGATGGCACTGGATATCGCAATGGGCGGTTCTAGTAACACCGTTCTTCACCTATTGGCAGCAGCTCAAGAAGGTGAAGTCGACTTTGATATGGGTGATATCGACGAGATGTCTCGCCGCGTTCCACACCTATGTAAGGTTGCGCCTTCAACACCTAAATACCACATGGAAGACGTTCACCGCGCTGGTGGTGTTATGGCTATCCTAGGTGAACTAGACCGCGCAGGCCTACTGAACAACCAAACTCGCACTGTACTTGGCCTAAGCATGCAAGAGCAGCTAGCTCAATACGACATCATGCAGACAGAAGACGAAGCGGTACTTAAGTTCTTCCGCGCGGGCCCAGCAGGTATTCGTACCACCAAAGCCTTCTCACAAGATTGCCGTTGGGATCGTCTTGATGACGACCGTAAAGAAGGTTGTATCCGTACTAAAGAGAATGCATTCAGCCAAGAAGGTGGCCTAGCCGTACTTTCAGGCAACATCGCCGTTGACGGTTGTATCGTTAAGACAGCAGGTGTTGATGAAGAGAACCTGAAATTCCAAGGTCCTGCTATCGTATTTGAAAGCCAAGACACAGCCGTAGACGGCATCTTAGCGGGTAAAGTAAAAGCAGGCGAAGTGGTTGTTATCCGTTACGAAGGTCCTAAAGGTGGTCCGGGCATGCAAGAAATGCTCTACCCAACTACCTACCTAAAATCTATGGGTCTAGGTAAGTCTTGTGCTCTTCTAACTGACGGACGTTTCTCTGGCGGTACATCCGGTTTGTCTATCGGTCACGCTTCTCCAGAAGCAGCAAGTGGCGGTGTGATTGGTCTAGTAAACACTGGCGATATCATCACTATCGACATCCCTAGCCGTTCGATCACACTTGATGTGCCTGAAGCTGAACTAGAAGCGCGTCGTGTTAAGCAAGACGCACTAGGCTGGAAACCAGAAAACCGTCAGCGTGAAGTGTCTTTCGCACTGAAAGCTTACGCAAGCATGGCGACCAGTGCCGACAAAGGCGCCGTGCGTGATAAGTCTAAGCTAGAGGGCTAGTCTATGAGTGATGACACGGTCAGTCCCCAAAAACAAACTGGCGCAGATTATCTGCGTCAGATCCTGAGAGCGCCAGTTTACGAAGCCGCAATCGTGACACCTCTGCAAGAGATGCCTCGCTTAAGTGCTCGCATTGGTAATCAGGTTCAGCTAAAGCGTGAAGACCGTCAGCCGGTCCACTCGTTCAAGCTACGTGGTGCCTACAACATGGTATCAAGCCTTTCAGAGCAACAGAAAGCCGCAGGTGTGATTGCAGCATCGGCAGGTAACCATGCTCAAGGTATGGCGCTGTCCGGTTCTAAGCTTGGTATTCAAACCACGATTGTGATGCCAAAAACCACACCAGACATCAAGGTTGATGCGGTACGTGGCTTTGGCGGTAACGTAGTTCTACACGGCAGCAACTTTGATGAAGCTAAAGCTGAAGCAGAACGCCTTTCCGCTGAACATGGCTACACCTTTGTGCCTCCATTCGATCACCCATTGGTGATCGCCGGACAGGGCACCATGGGTATGGAAATGCTTCAGCAAAATGGTCACATGGATTACATCTTTGTGCCTGTCGGTGGTGGTGGTTTGGCTGCGGGTGTTGCCGTGCTAGTTAAGCAATTGATGCCGGAAATAAAAGTCATCGCGGTTGAACCTGAAGATTCATCTTGCTTGAAAGCAGCACTGGATGCCGGTGAGCCAGTAGTACTGGATCAAGTCAGCATGTTTGCCGATGGCGTTGCGGTTAAGCGCATTGGTGAAGAGACATTCCGTCTGTGTCAGCAGTACATCGATGGTCACATTGCCGTGTCTAGCGATGAGATCTGCTCTGCGGTCAAAGACATCTTTGAAGACACTCGTGCGATTGCCGAGCCTTCTGGTGCGCTTGCTCTGGCTGGTTTAAAGAAGTTTGCAGAGCAGAACCAACTGCAAGGCAAACAACTGGCAACTGTACTTTCTGGTGCTAATACCAACTTCCATGGTCTGCGTTATGTCTCTGAACGTTGTGAACTAGGTGAGAAGCGAGAAGGTCTACTTGCGGTTACGATTCCAGAGCGACAAGGAGCATTCCTAGAGTTCTGTAATATTATTGGTGGTCGAGCGGTAACTGAGTTTAACTACCGCCACAACGACGAAAGCCTAGCGAATATCTTCGTTGGTGTACGCCTACAAGGTGGTCAAGAAGAACTCGAACACATCATCAATGACTTACGTGAGGGCGGCTACCCGGTTGTCGATCTCTCTGATGATGAGATGGCAAAACTGCACATTCGTTACATGATTGGTGGCAAACCATCAAAACCATTGAAAGAGCGCCTATACAGCTTCGAGTTTCCTGAATACCCAGGAGCATTGATTAAGTTCCTTGATACCTTAGGTACCCATTGGAATATCAGCCTGTTCAACTACCGTAACCACGGCGCTGATTACGGCCGTGTATTGTGTGGATTCGAACTGGATGATGATGATTTAGCTCAGTTCTCAACACATCTACGAGAGCTTGGCTATCAGTGTAAAGATGAAACCGATAACCCTTCCTACAAGTTCTTCTTGTCATAAGAGTTAACGACCGAATCAAAAAAGAGCGAGTATTTACTCGCTCTTTTTATTGGTGCTGATTCAGCTCAAGCTTGAAAAGGATCTTCTTGTAAACAGATCATTAGATCGCCTTGCGATGATCCAACCAATCTTGGTGAAGTTGTTCACTCGATCCTAGGTATTTCACCATCCACTCGATCAACTTATGGTTATCGTCTTTTCGCCACACCAAACAACAATGACTCTGCGGACTCGGTTCAGGCAGTATTTTTTCCACCAGCAAGCCTTGTTCGATAATTGGCACGGCAATGTGCCTCGGCATATAACCCACCCCTACTCCATTTTTAAGGCATTCAATTGCGCTATACCAATTGGGTAACAACAGGCGTCTTTGACTTGAGTAGTGGCCTGTGTGTCGCTTAGGGAGCACACTGGAGGTATCATCCAAGCAGATGGCTGGATATTGGCTCACGAACTCTTCATTGAGGTTCTGTTCGCGCACACACGGGTGACTTGGCGACATTACAAATGCCCAATCTAATTGCCCCATGTCTTTGACTTCAAAATCGCCACCAACTGGCACAGCTGAGGTGGCGCCAATCACGATATCCGCCCTGCCCTGTGCAATCGCTTCCCATGAGCCGTTGAATACCTCCATGTTGATCTGAAGTTCGGCAAACTCAAAGGTTTGATAGAACTCTTCAATCATCGGCTTCATCTTGTCGAGCTTCACCACATTATCGAGCGTCAGACGCAAGGTTTTCTTCCAACCTCGAGCTGCTCGACGAGTCTGGGCACTGACCTCTTCCATTTGCCTCAGTAGTGCACGCGCCTCTTCAATGAACAGTTCACCTGCCGGAGTGAGCTCAACCTTTCTCGGTAAACGCCTGAAAAGCAGCACATCCAGTTCTTGTTCGACCTGTCTGACACCATAACTGATCGCCGAGGGCACTTTGTGCAACTGCTCAGCCGCCGCGGTAAAACTGCCCAAGCGCGCTACCGTATCGAGCATTTCTAAAGAGGATTTAGAGAACATAAGCCTTCAAATTTTTTGATTGATAACCACATATTTTAGCGTTTTATTTTATCAGGTCTGAAAAATAGAATGTCAGCATAAATAAACAGGGGCTTTCACTTCTGTATATCAAACAATTTTTTTGATGATAAAAACATCATTACCTTTAGCTTAATGGCATCTTATGAATATTTCTAAATTTCAATTGGTCTACCTTGCAGTTCTTTCAATGCTTGGCTTTATTGCGACCGATATGTACCTTCCTGCATTTAAGGCAATGGAAGTTGATTTCGCAACCGGCCCAGAGCAGATTGCCCTGTCTTTAACGGTATTCCTTGGCGGTATGGCAATGGGTCAGCTTCTTTGGGGTCTGGCGAGTGACAAGTATGGTCACCGTAATACGCTGGCGGTTGGTCTTGTTATCTTTACTGCAGCTTCATTCGGCTTAGCATTCAGCACCGAGGTATGGCATCTACTGACACTGCGCTTCATTCAAGCGATCGGCGTATGTGCTCCTGCGGTAATCTGGCAAGCAATGGTTATCAAGCGTTACTCACAAAGCAGTAGCCAACAAATTTTTGCAACCATCATGCCTTTGGTTGCGCTATCTCCTGCATTAGCACCTCAGCTAGGTGTGTTACTGGCGGATAGCTTTGGCTGGCACAGCATCTTCATCACATTAACCTTGATGGGTGCACTGCTAGTGGCGACAACAATGGCTCAACCAAAAGAAGCGCCTGAAGTAAAACAGACATCGATTAAGACAGACATCAAGATGTTGCTTAAATCAAAGCCTTACATGGGTAATGTCTTAATGTTTGCTTCAGCATCTGCCGCGTTCTTCGCTTACCTAACGGGTATGCCAGAGATCATGGCTCAACTAGGTTATGAAGCAAAAGACATCGGTTTGAGCTTTATCCCACAAACAATCGCGTTCATGGCGGGTGGTTACTTCGGTAAGCAAGCAGTGAAGAAATATGGCGATGGCGTTGTACTAAGAAACCTTATCGGTTTGTTCAGTGTAGCGGCGATGCTTATCTTTATCGCATCACAGTGGGAACTGACGTCAATCTGGCCTCTACTTGCGCCTTTCTGTTTGATTGCTGTCGCAAACGGTGCTCTTTACCCAATCGTAGTAAACCGTGCCCTATCAAGCGCTAAACAAAGCCCAGCAACAGCTGCTGGCCTACAAAACAGCCTGCAAATCAGTATCAGTGGCCTATCAAGTGCATTGGTCGCAGCAATGGCGAGCCAAGCACTAAGCGCGACGGGTATTGCAGTTGTGATCTGTTTGGGTGCATTGTGGGTTGGTTATATTGTTTCGAACAAAGAGCTTTCTGAACACTTCGCGACACCAGACAACTCTCGAGTGGTCGCTGACGAGAAACAAGACTAATTTCTGGATTAACGAAAACAAAAAAGAGCGATATTACTCGCTCTTTTTTATATCTAAATTTTACTTCTACTTATTTAGCAGCAACGTCACCTAGCAGCAACGTCACCATCGACTACTTCTAACGTTGGCGCTTTATGGCGGCTATATTCATCATAGTTAACCACTCGGCTGCGGCCCATATCTTTTGCCATGTACAAAGCATTATCGGCCATCTTAACCAGAGATTCAGTATCAGACGCTGGCTTAGGATAAGTGGCGACACCTATCGAAACACCCAACTGACCTAATGACAGACCTTTATGTTCAAGGTGCATCGAACGCACCGCATCACACAAGGTTTGACCAAACTCCGTCGCTTCTTGCATTGAATAATGTGGAAGCAATACCGCTAGCTCCTCACCACCGAGTCGGCAAGCAATCTCGTCTTCGCTAACACTCTGTTTAAGTAGTGCACTGATCTCTTTCAATACGAAATCACCCGCATCATGACCAAAGTTGTCATTAAAGCGTTTGAAGTGATCCAAATCGAGCATCAATAGCGATAATGGCTGCTCGCTGGTGGCCGAATTCATTGAGTGCTCTTCCAGTTTTTGCTCGAAGAAACGACGGTTAAATAAGCCAGTCAGCGGGTCGCTCAATGCTTGTGAGCGAAGCTTCTCTTGCAGGCTCAGGTTAGCTAATGCCAAGCCTAAGTGCTCGGAAACGCTGAACGCCAATTGCTCGGTAATGGGATCTATCTTGATGTCACCAACACCGAAGTAAAGGTGCATGATGCCGATGGTGTTGCCGTGTGCTGTCAACGGAATACACAGGGTTTGGTTGTTTTCCATCTCATGCATGTGACCACAGGTTAACGAGTGGAAATCATCATTCGATTGATGTGCACGGCCTTTTCGCAGTGACCAACACTCTTCTGGAGCAAAGCTCGCACTTCCCGGCCAAGTCTCTCCCCAATCGAGCTGAGTGATCAACTGGTTACGAGATGCACGCATCAAAGAAACACTGCCGTTCACGTTACCGAGAATTCGCGGCAAGATATCCGAAACAATCTGCTGAGCTTCCACCATATTGTTACACGCGGCCAGCATATTCGCGAGGCGGTGCATCAACTCGATTTCATGGGTTCGTTGGCGAATGCGCTCATCTTGCTTCTTCTGTTCTTCCTCCACTCGATGAACAATTTGGCGATTGCTCACGTAAGAGGTGCCAATCAAGAAACTCAAACTCAGCAACACCATCCCAACCAGAATCCCCATCAATTGGAAATTCATCTGTTTCAGTTGATGCATTGGCGAAGAGATCACGATAACGAAGTCTTGTCCGTTAACGCTCTCTTTCATTGAATAATAGATTCGGTCGATAGAGGTAACAGTACTAAAACGGACATCACTGCCAGTACCTTGTTGAAGGGCTTGCTTGAATTCAGGGCGGTTACCGTGATTTTCGACTCTAGCTAGTGCATGGTCTGAAAGATCCGTATCACCAATCACGACACCATCAGGACTGATCACTTGGATTCGAAGTCGAGTGTTGGCTTGCGTTAAGTCTCCGATGTAATCATCGACATCCATATCAGCTGTAAATAACTGACTATCTTCACGAATTTCATAGATAACATCTGACATCAAAGAGACAAGGTGATCACGCTCATTCTCAACAACCAGCTTTTCCAACGTTACATAAAAGCCATAGAGACCTATTAACATTGAAAAAGACAAAATAATGATCGGCAATGTTTGCCATTTCTTTTCAACCAATATCACCGTACATCAACCCATTTATACCGAACTACTGCCCGAATATTAACAATCTATTAAAAAAATACAATTGCCAAATTGATTATTTTGTTAGCAGTGAGTGACCGATACAAAAAAGCCAGTAGCGATGCTACTGGCTTTCGTAAGAATATCTTTTGAACGTTAGAGATTATTTCTTAGTTGGACGTTTCCAATCAGCAATCTTACGCTCTTTCGCACGGCTGATAACCAGCTCATTTTCAGAAACATCGCGTGTTACGGTAGAGCCAGCTCCAACGGTAGCACCATTACCAATCGTAACAGGCGCGATTAATTGGCTGTCTGAACCAACGAATACGTCATCACCAATAATGGTCTTAAACTTATTCGCCCCATCGTAGTTACAAGTAATTGCACCCGCACCCACGTTTACGCGCTGACCAATTTCAGCATCCCCAAGATAAGTCAGGTGGTTGGCTTTAGAGCCTTCGCCAAGGCGAGTGTTCTTCACTTCAACAAAGTTACCGACGTGCGAATCGTTACGCATGTCTGCACCAGGGCGTAGGCGAGTAAATGGACCAACCGTACAGTCTTCACCAACAGTCGCTCCTTCGATTACGCTGTATGGACGAATAACTGTGTTGTCATCGATCTCACAGTCTTTCAGCACGCAGCCAGTGCCGATAACCACGTTATCGCCAATGCTTACGCTGCCTTCGATGATAACGTTAGTATCAATCTCAACGTCCATACCGCACTGCAGTTCACCACGCAGATCAAAGCGGCTTGGGTCGCGTAGCATCACGCCTTGCTTCAATAGCTTATCGGCTTGCGTAGCTTGGTAAGCGCGCTCTAGGCGAGCCAGTTGCGAACGATCGTTAACGCCTTCCACTTCAATTGGGCTTACTGGGTGTACCGCTTCAACTGCACGACCTTCGTCGTGAGCCGCAGCGATAACGTCAGTCAGGTAATATTCACCCTGTGCGTTGTCGTTGCTTAGACCTGACAACCAGCGCTTCAGATCGCCACCAGTCGCCACCATAACGCCGGTATTGATCTCTTTGATAAGCTTCTGCTCATCCGTTGCATCTTTCTGTTCAACGATAGCCACAACAGGGCCATTACGACGAATAATACGTCCGTAGCCCATCGGGTTGTCTAACACGACAGTAAGTAGCGCGATGCCACCGTTTGGTTGAGCGTCTAATAGGTTTTCAATGGTTTCAGGTGAGATCAGTGGAACATCACCGTATAGCACCAATACTTTTTCATCATCAGCGAAATGTGCAGATGCTTGATCCACAGCGTGACCCGTACCCAGCTGCTCAGCTTGCAGTGCCCAGTTTACAGATTCTTCAGCTAGAGTAGCCTTCATCTGATCACCACCGTGGCCGTAAACCAGGTTGATGTTTTGAGCGCCTAAACCATTACATGTATCGATAACATGCTTCACCATTGGCTTACCCGCAAGTGTGTGCAGAACCTTTGGTGTGTTTGAATACATGCGAGTGCCTTTGCCCGCCGCGAGAATTACCGCGCTAAACTTCATTGTAAACCTATCCAACGTTATTTTTATTAAGCCGATATTGTAACCGTTTTTGGGCAAAAAATTAAATCGCAATAACCATTTAACCAGTAGTGATACGTAAAAGAAGCATTTTTGAGAATCTAAAAATGCAAAAAGGCGACCCTTAGGTCGCCTTTATCTCAGAGTCTGTAATCTTAAAAAGATTAACGACGCTGTTTTGTCAGTTCGATAACTCGTAACTGAGCAATGGCTTTAGCCAGTTCACCGGCCGCTTGTGCGAAGTCTATGTCGCCATGCTGATTTTGGATATTCTCCACAGCCTTGCGCTTAGCTTCTTCCGCCTTTGCTGCGTCTAGCTCTTCACCACGGATAGCTGTATCAGCCAGTACAGTTGCTGTACCAGGCTGAACTTCTACCATACCACCAGAAACATAAATGATTTCTTCGTGGCCGTGCTGCTTAACAATACGCACCATGCCAGGCTTGATAGCGGTCAGCAGTGGACAGTGACCATGGAAAATACCAAGTTCACCCTCACTACCGGTCACCTGAAACGTCTCAACAAGGCCTGAGAAAATTTGTTTCTCTGCACTTACAACGTCTAGGTGAAAGGTTATTGCTGCCATATCGCCTCCTAGTTAGCCTTATAGCTTCTTAGCATTCTCGATAGCTTCGTCAATTGCACCACAGTACATGAACGCTTGCTCTGGAATGTCATCGTATTCACCAGATAGAAGACCTTGGAAGCCACGTAGAGTCTCTTTAAGAGGTACGTAAATGCCTGGGTCACCTGTAAATACTTCCGCTACGTGGTAAGGCTGAGTTAGGAACTTCTCAATCTTACGAGCACGAGATACAACTTGCTTATCTTCTTCAGATAGCTCGTCCATACCTAGGATAGCAATGATATCTTTCAGCTCTTTATAGCGCTGAAGAGTAGACTGAACGCCACGAGCGATGTCGTAGTGCTCTTGTCCAACTACCAATGGATCCAGTTGACGTGAAGTAGAATCTAGCGGGTCGATCGCAGGGTATAGACCCATAGATGCGATGTTACGGTTAAGTACAACCGTTGCATCCAAGTGAGCGAACGTTGTTGCTGGAGACGGGTCAGTCAAGTCATCCGCAGGTACGTATACCGCCTGTACAGACGTGATAGAACCCGCTTTAGTTGACGTGATACGCTCTTGTAGAACACCCATTTCTTCAGCCAGTGTAGGTTGGTAACCTACCGCAGAAGGCATACGACCTAGAAGTGCTGATACTTCAGTACCTGCTAGTGTGTAACGGTAGATGTTATCAACGAACAGTAGAACGTCACGACCTTCGTCACGGAAGCGCTCTGCCATTGTTAGGCCAGTCAGGGCAACACGTAGACGGTTACCTGGTGGCTCGTTCATCTGACCGTAAACCATCGCTACTTTTGATTCTTCAGGTTTTTCGATGTTTACAACACCTGCTTCCTGCATCTCAAAGTAGAAATCGTTACCTTCACGAGTACGCTCACCTACACCTGCAAATACAGATAGGCCTGAGTGTTGAAGTGCGATGTTGTTGATAAGTTCCATCATGTTAACGGTCTTACCTACACCAGCACCACCGAATAGACCGATTTTACCACCCTTAGCGAATGGACAAATCAAGTCGATTACTTTAACACCAGTTTCTAGAAGAGCTGTCTCGTTAGACTGCTCTTCGTAGCTTGGAGCTTCACGGTGAATGGCGTAATGCTCTTCAGCACCAATCTCGCCACACTCATCAATCGCGTCACCTAGGACATTCATGATACGACCCAATGTCTTAGTACCTACTGGTACTGAGATTGGAGCGCCAGTATTTTCAACTGTCAAACCACGACGTAAACCATCAGAGCTACCCATTACGATTGCGCGAACTACGCCACCGCCAAGTTGTTGCTGAACTTCAAGAACTAGACGTTCTTGTACTTCATTAACATTCAGAGCGTCGTATACACGAGGTACTTCACCCTGTGGGAACTCTACGTCGACTACCGCACCGATGATCTGTACGATCTTACCTGTAGCCATCGTTAATCCTCTAACTATTTAGTTTTACCTAAGCTTAAACCGCAGCTGCGCCTGAAACGATCTCAGAAAGTTCTTGTGTAATTGCCGCTTGACGCGCTTTGTTGTACACAAGTTCTAAGTCATCAATAATGTCACCAGCGTTATCTGTTGCTGATTTCATAGCAATCATTCGAGCCGCTTGCTCACAAGCAAGGTTCTCGACCACACCTTGATATACTTGAGATTCGACGTAGCGAACCAGTAGTGCATCTAGTAGTGGTTTTGGCTCAGGCTCATAAATGTAGTCCCAAGCATGATCGCGTTTCATGTCTTCGCTGTCTGATTTAGGCAAAGGAAGTAATTGATCGATCGTTGGTTCTTGTACCATAGTGTTTTCAAACTTGTTGAACACTACGAACAGGCGATCCAATTCGCCTTCATCATATTTCTTCAGCATAACGCTTACAGAGCCAATCAAGTCTTCAAGGCTTGGGCGATCGCCCAGACCAGAAACTTGAGCTGCTACTTTCGCGCCGCTGTTGTTGAAAAATGCTGTCGCTTTTGAACCTACAATTGCAAGTTCAACGTCAGCACCTTTCTCAGACCAATCTTTCATGTCGTTCATGGCTTTTTTGAACAAGTTAATGTTCAAACCACCACAAAGACCACGGTCTGTAGAAACGATGATGTAACCAACACGTTTGGCTTCACGTTCCTCAAGATAAGGATGCTTATACTCGAGGCTACCATTAGCCAAATGACCGATCACTTTACGCATTGTTTCTGCATATGGACGAGTAGCTTCCATTGCGTCTTGAGAACGACGCATTTTTGAAGCTGCTACCATTTCCATTGCTTTCGTAATCTTCTGTGTGCTTTTAACACTACCGATTTTATTACGTATCTCTTTTGCGCCGGCCATCGTTACTCTCCGTTAATGGTATGAGGTGGCCCTAAGACCACCTACCAATTACCAGGTCTGGGTTGCCTTGAAATCGTCAACAAGCTTCTTCAGCTCAGCTTCGATTTCTTTATTGAAAGCACCCGTTGTGTCGATCTGTGTTGCTAGATCGGCATATTGACCACGAGCAAACGACAGTAAAGCAGCTTCAAAGTCTAGAACTTTAGAAAGTTCAACGTCTTGAAGGTATCCACGCTCTGCAGCGAAGATTACTAGAGCTTGGTCAAATACAGACATAGGAGCGTATTGCTTCTGCTTCATCAGTTCTGTAACTTTTTGACCATGGTCTAGCTGCTTCTTAGTCGCTTCATCAAGATCCGAAGAGAACTGAGCAAATGCTGCAAGTTCACGGTATTGAGCTAGAGCAGTACGGATACCGCCAGATAGCTTCTTGATGATTTTAGTCTGCGCCGAACCACCTACACGAGAAACTGAGATACCAGGGTCAACAGCTGGACGTACGCCCGCGTTGAATAGCTCAGTTTGTAGGAAGATCTGACCATCGGTAATCGAGATTACGTTCGTCGGTACGAATGCAGATACGTCACCAGCTTGCGTTTCGATGATAGGAAGAGCAGTTAAAGAACCCGTCTTGCCTTTCACTTCGCCTTTAGTGAATTCTTCTACGTAGTGTTCGCTTACACGAGCAGCACGCTCTAGTAGACGAGAGTGAAGGTAGAAAACATCACCAGGGAACGCTTCACGACCTGGTGGACGCTTAAGCAGTAGTGAGATCTGACGGTAAGCGACAGCTTGCTTAGATAGATCATCATAAACAATCAGTGCATCTTCACCGCGATCACGGAAGTATTCACCCATCGCACAACCAGCATACGGTGCAAGGTATTGCAGCGCTGCAGATTCAGAAGCCGATGCAACAACAACAACAGTGTTTGCTAGTGCGCCGTGCTCTTCTAGTTTGCGAACTACGTTAGCGATAGTCGACGCTTTTTGGCCGATTGCAACGTAGATAGAGAAAATACCAGAATTTTTTTGGTTAATAATCGCATCGATCGCCATCGCTGTTTTACCAGTCTGACGGTCACCGATAATAAGTTCACGCTGACCACGACCGATAGGGATCATTGAGTCAACTGACTTGTAACCAGTTTGAACAGGTTGATCTACCGATTTACGGTCGATTACACCTGGTGCGATAATTTCTACAGGCGAAGTCAATTTAGCTTCGATTGGACCTTTACCATCAATTGGCTCACCTAGCGTGTTTACAACACGACCAAGCATTTCAGGACCTACTGGTACTTCTAGAATACGACCAGTACCTGTAACTTTCATGCCTTCCTGTAGGTCAGCATACGGGCCCATTACAA
Source organism: Vibrio sp. 10N.286.49.E11 (assembly GCF_041469505.1). NCBI lineage: Bacteria > Pseudomonadati > Pseudomonadota > Gammaproteobacteria > Vibrionales > Vibrionaceae > Vibrio > Vibrio sp. 10N.286.49.E11. The sequence continues at coordinate 39,909 of NZ_JBFRKQ010000065.1, read as the reverse complement.
CAGCACCAACCGAATCACGGTTCAAGTTCAGTGCTAGAGCGTAACGGCCACCCGGTAGTTCGATCATTTCACCTTGCATCACGTCCGCTAGGCCGTGGATGCTAAGGATGCCATCGCTTACAGAAACGATAGTACCTTCATTGCGAGCTTCACTAACAACGTCGAAAGATTCAATACGTTGTTTAATTAGATCGCTAATTTCAGTGGAATTAAGTTGCATGCTCCAATCCCCATTAAGACTGCAATGCATCGCTCAGGCGGTCTAAACGACTGCGCGCTGAGTTATCGATGACTAGGTCTCCGGCTCGAATAATAACTCCACTAAGTAGAGTCTCATCTATACTGCAATTCAGCTGAACTTTGCGCGCTAAGCGCTGTTCCAATTTGCTGCTGATCTCTGCGCGTTGTTCTTTAGAAAGTTCAACCGCTGAAGTGACTTCAACGTCGATCTCTTTCTCGTGCTCTTGTTTGAGCAATAAGAACTCTTTGCAAACATCAGGAAAAGCCATTAAGCGGCCATTCTCTGCCATTACTTTTATCAAGTTCTGGCCGAATTCATCAAATTGTTCGCCACAAATTACAATGAATACTTCAGCTAATTTTTCAGCAGTTTGAGAGCTGCTTAAGAAATTGTGAACATCATCATTTTGTGCCACTTCGGCAGCAAAAGTAAGCATCTGACCCCATTGGTCTAGCTCACCTTTCTCTACCGCAAAGTCAAACGCTGCTTTAGCATAGGGGCGTGCGATTGTAGTCAAATCAGACATATACAGCCCCTTGCTTTAAAGTTTTGCAGTAATGTTGTTAAGAAGATCATCGTGTACATCTTTATCGATTGTACGCTCAAGGATTTTCTCAGCACCAGCAATTGCCAGAGTTGCGACTTGTTTGCGCAGGTCATCACGGGCACGTGTGCGCTCAGCTTCAATTTCGGCTTCCGCTTGCGCTAAGATTTTCTGGCGTTCTGCCTGAGCCTCTTCGCGAGCTTCATCAATAATTTGAGCCTTGCGTTTATTTGCCTGTTCAATAACCTCAGTTGCGGTGCGCTTCGCTTCTTTCAATTGGTCAGAAGCGTTGGCTTGTGCTAGATCCAAGTTTTTAGCAGCGCGTTCAGCGGCTACTAGACCGTCAGCAATTTTTTTCTGACGCTCTTCAATTGCTTGCATGATTGGTGGCCATACATATTTCATGCAGAACCAAACAAACATAGAAAAAGCAATTGCTTGACCTAACAGAGTTGCGTTCATATTCACAACAGCTACCCCTCGTTAAGAATCAACTACAAAAATTTAATTAACTAATTAACAGTTAATTAGCCTGCTAGTTGACCAACAAATGGGTTAGCAAACGTGAATAGTAGTGCGATTACGATACCGATCATTGGAACAGCATCCAGTAGACCAGCGATGATGAACATCTTAACTTGTAGCATTGGAGCCATTTCAGGTTGACGCGCAGCGCCTTCTAGGAATTTACCACCAAGAATAGCAAAACCAATTGCAGTACCTACGGCACAAAGACCAACAATAATAGCAACAGCGATTGCTGAAAAACTTAGTACAGTTTCCATTTACGTTCTCCGATTAACATTAATAGTTAGAATAAAACTTAAAAATTTTTAGTGATCGCCATCTTCATGGGCCATTGATAAATAAACAATTGTTAACATCATGAAAACAAATGCTTGAATCAAAATAACCAAGATATGGAAGATAGCCCAGGGTAGAGAGCCTACCCATTGTAAATACCACGGTAGCATTGCCGCACAAAGAATGAATACAACCTCACCTGCGAACATGTTACCGAATAGACGCATACCAAGTGATAGAGGCTTCGCGAGTAGCGATACCACTTCAATCAGTAGGTTAAACGGGATCATGATTGGGTGATTAAATGGATGTAAAGCAAGTTCTTTGGCGAATCCACCTAGGCCTTTCACTTTGATGCTGTAGTAGATCATCAGAGCAAAAACACCTAAGGCCATTGACATGGTTATATTAACATCAGCTGAAGGAACCACTTTCAAATAAGGGATACCTAGCCAATGCTCCGCAGGATATGGTAAGAAATCGATAGGCACTAAGTCCATCAAGTTCATTAAAATAATCCAGCAGAATATAGTCAGTGCTAATGGAGCAATCAGAGGGTTGCGGCCATGGAAAGTGTCTTTAACGTTGCCATCAACGAATTCAACTACCATTTCAACAAAACACTGAAGCTTACCAGGTACACCTACTGTTGCTTTCTTAGCGACTGAGCGAAAAACCCAAAGGAATAACATCCCTGTCAACACCGAAAAAAACAGACTGTCTATATGTACGTTCCAGAAACTTGTCTCCTCTACAAGACCAAACTTAGCTAAAGAAAGGTTTTGTAAGTGGTGCTCAATGTATCCGGATGCTGTTGGCGCAGCCATAACTCATCCTATTTTTTATTGTTAATGAAAAGCACTGGCGCAAAGATATTAATACCTAGAACCAGTAAATAGGTCAGTTTGAGGGGAACTAATTCCACCTGCATATACATGTAGACAATAGAGAATAGTAGAACTGTGATAAGGATTTTTAGCGCTTCGCCTGCATAGAACGACGCCGCAACTAACTTAGTTGCGCGAGCTCCACTAAATAGGAAAGCACACACACAAAAAACTGCATTTGCGATGACAAAAATACCGCCACCGATTAATGCAGCAAAACCCCAATCAGGATTAACAGCTAAACCTAACCCTATCGCCACTAATATAACCGCGCTAAGCTCGATCAATAACATTTGCTTTGCAAGCACTCGTCCTGGTCTTGCTAACGCCGCTACCATGTATTCGTTCCTCTTTAAGCCCACTTTACCACTCGCTTAAAAGCGTGCTGAGAAATTGGCGAAAATTATACGTTCAGCCAAATTGATTGCAATAAGAATGCAGCAATCATTTACATTTCTGTATACAAACCGACAACTTTTGTAAGAAATTACTTGTTTATTACATAATTGACCTAAATCAATTATCTCATTTAGTACTCTAGTTTAGCAATAAGTTGCTCTAATTTGTGAGGCTCATCAAGAGTAATTGTCACTTTTGACTTACCGCTAACAGAACGAGTAACTGAAACGTTTGCTTGCAATTTTTCCGTGAGTCTTCGTGAAAGTTCGATGGCCTCAGTGTCTTCGGGCTTCGATTCCGCTTCAACGTCTGGTTTTAAGCACTTTTTGACAAGTTGCTCAGTTTGACGCACGGTCATTTTTTTGGTTGCTGCAGTATTCGCTGCCTCAACCTGGGTAACACCTTCAAGCGCAAGCAGTGCTCTAGCATGCCCCATTTCTAGTTGTTTACTGGAAACTAAACCTTTTACTTCATTTTCGAGCTGATTTAGACGTAATAAGTTACTAACGGTAGCTCTGGATTTACCAATCACATCGGCGACCTGCTGATGTGTCAGTGAAAACTCGTTCTGCAAGCGCTCTAGCGCTTGTGATTCTTCGATAACATTCAGATCTTCACGTTGAATGTTCTCGATCAATGCCATCGCAATCGCGGCCTTGTCTTCTACTCTCTTGATCAAGCATGGAACTTGTTTAAGACCAGCTTGACGAGCCGCTCTCCAACGACGTTCACCAGCAATAATCTCAAATTGGTCGTGCGCTAAAGGGCGTACAACGATCGGTTGGATAATGCCTTGAGATTGTATAGATGCCGCTAACTCTTCTAGCGCTTCCGGCGCAATATCCTTACGCGGTTGATATACACCTGGCTTCAAGCTACCAATAGCAATCTCTGTGAACTCGCCTTCTGCAGACAAAGCCTGACTATGAGAAGCAACTTGTTGTTTTTCACGAGCCAATGAGCTAGTTGCAAGCAATGCATCTAACCCTTTTCCTAAACCACGCTTAGACATTGAGCGAATTCCTTTGGTTAGATCTATACTGGGACTTCTTCACGACGCAACATTTCGCCTGCAAGAGCAAGATATGCCTTAGCACCTGCGGAATACTTGTCGTAGTACATTGCTGGCTTGCCATGACTCGGCGCTTCTGCCAAACGTACATTTCGAGGGATCACAGTTCGGTAAACTTTGCTACCGAAGTGTTTTTTGAGTTGATCAGAGACTTCATTCGATAAGCGGTTACGAGGATCATACATTGTACGAAGAAGACCTTCGATCTTCAGATTCTCGTTTACTACCGCAGCGAGCTTACTGATGGTATCCATCAACGCAGTCAAACCTTCCAAAGCAAAATATTCACATTGCATTGGAACCAATACGGAATCGGCCGCAGCCATCGCGTTGATTGTAAGAAGGTTTAATGAAGGTGGGCAATCAATAAAGATGAAATCATAGTTGTCGCGAATAGATTCGAGTGCGTTTTTTAAACGAACTTCACGAGCAAATACTTCCATTAACTTGATTTCTGCCGCAGTCACATCACCGTTTGCGGCGATGAGGTCATAGTTGCCAGATGTACTTCTGCAAACTACCTCATCAAATGGGGTGTCTTCAACCAGCAAATCGTAAGCAGTTGCTTCAACTTGATACTTGTCGACACCGCTCGCCATAGTGGCATTACCTTGAGGATCGAGGTCAACAACCAATATCTTGCGTTTTGTTGCCGCCATTGATGCTGCCAAATTAATGCAAGTTGTTGTTTTTCCTACGCCACCCTTTTGGTTGGCAATTGCTACGATTCTACCCACTATGGCCTCGCTGATTATCCCTGACGCGATAAAGTAACTAGATGACGCTCTCCATCAAGCTCTGGCACTTGCAAAGCTTTAATGTCTGTCACTGAACACCATTCAGGTAACAGGTCGATTTCATCTCTAGGATGTTGTCCCTTAAGAGCCAAAAATACACCGGATTGCTCTTTAGGTAAATGGTGACACCACTCTACCATGTCTGTCATTGACGCAAATGCGCGACTGAGCACTGCATCAAACTTTTCTTCTGGTTGAAACTCCTCAACGCGACTTTGAACCGGTACCACGTTGTCGATACCCAATTCATGAATCACCTGTTTGATAAAACGAATACGCTTACCTAGGCTGTCTAGCAAGTAAAACTCGCAGTCTGGATTCATGATTGAGAGCGGAATTCCAGGAAGACCAGGTCCCGTGCCAACGTCGATAAAGCGCTTGCCTTGTAAGTGAGTGCTAACAATGATGCTATCTAAGATATGTTTCACCATCATTTCTTGCGGGTCACGAACAGATGTTAGGTTATAAGCTTTGTTCCACTTGTTCAGTAACTCAACGTAGCCAACCAATTGGCCACGTTGTTTTTCAGATACTTCAAGTTCAGTCTGGCCAATCAGGTGATCCAGTTTTTCGCGTAATGCGCTCATTATGCTTCCTCACCCTTTTTCAACAGGCCGTGTTTTTTCAAGTAGACCAACAGAATTGAGATTGCTGCAGGTGTAATACCTGAGATTCGCGAAGCAATACCAATTGAGTCAGGCTTAGCTGTCGTTAGTTTAAGAACCACTTCGTTAGAAAGTCCTTTCACCTTGCTGTAATCGATATCAGCAGGCAGTTTGGTGTTTTCATGACGCAGTGATTTTTCAATTTCGTCTTGTTGACGCTGAATGTAACCATCGTACTTCACTTGGATCTCAACTTGCTCAGACGCTTGTTGATCTTCCAATGCAGGACCAAAACGATCCAGTGCGGTTAGCTGTGAATAAGTCATTTCCGGGCGACGAAGAAGATCTTCACCACTCGCTTCACGAGACATCGGTGTTTTCAGAATTTGGTTCAGTTGATCAATATCTTCAGATTTTGGATTAATCCATGTTTCTTTCAGACGTTGACGCTCCTTCTCCATGTTTTCCATCTTCTCGTTGAAACGAGACCAACGAGCGTCATCGACAAGGCCAAGTTCACGCGACTTTTCAGTCAAACGGATATCAGCATTGTCTTCACGAAGCAGCAAACGGTATTCCGCACGAGACGTAAACATGCGGTAAGGTTCTTTGGTACCCATGGTCGATAGGTCGTCAATAAGCACGCCCATGTAAGCTTGGTCACGACGCGGACTCCAGCCTTCTTTGCCTTGAGTAAACAAACTCGCGTTCAGACCCGCCATTAAGCCTTGTGCAGCTGCTTCTTCGTAGCCAGTGGTACCGTTGATTTGACCCGCAAAGAATAGACCTTTGATAAACTTAGTTTCGTAAGTCAGCTTAAGGTCGCGAGGATCAAAGAAATCGTACTCAATCGCATAGCCAGGGCGAACGATATGAGCATTTTCAAAACCCTTCATCGAACGAACAATTTGAACCTGTACATCAAAAGGCAGACTGGTAGAGATACCATTCGGGTATAGCTCATGAGTCGTTAGACCTTCAGGCTCAATAAAAATTTGGTGACTGTTCTTGTCAGCAAAACGCATTACTTTGTCTTCAATCGAAGGGCAGTAACGAGGGCCAATGCCTTCAATCACACCCGCGTACATAGGGCTGCGATCAAGGTTGGCACGAATTACGTCATGCGTATTTTCATTGGTATGCGTGATGTAACATGGAATTTGACGAGGTTGTTGAGCTCGGCTGCCCATGAACGAGAAAACAGGCGTCGGGTTATCACCGTGCTGAACCTCAAGCTCAGAAAAATCAACGCTACGCGCATCGATACGAGGAGGAGTACCTGTTTTCAGGCGATCAACTCGGAATGGAAGATCACGAAGACGGTCAGCCAGTGCGATCGATGGTGGATCACCAGCACGGCCACCTGAAGAACTTTCCATACCAATATGGATCTTGCCGCCTAGGAATGTGCCCACAGTCAGAACCACAGCGCTTGCGCGGAACTTAAGGCCCATCTGCGTTACCACACCTACCACTTGATCCTGTTCAACGATCAAGTCATCAACCGACTGTTGGAACAAAGTCAGGTTTGGCGTGTTTTCAAGAACGTTACGAACAAAGGCTTTGTACAGTGCGCGGTCAGCTTGTGCACGAGTAGCACGAACCGCAGGGCCTTTTGATGCGTTCAATGTTCTGAACTGAATACCTGCATGATCAATAGCTTGCGCCATTAATCCACCCATTGCATCGACCTCTTTTACCAAGTGGCCCTTACCGATCCCGCCAATGGCTGGGTTACAAGACATTTGTCCTAGTGTATCGATATTATGAGTAAGTAATAACGTACTTTGACCAGTACGTGCAGATGCGAGTGCGGCTTCCGTTCCTGCATGGCCACCACCAACAACGATGACGTCAAATTTTTCGTGATAAAGCATGAACCGACCTCAGGTATTCAAACGTTTTCTAGATTGATAAAAAGGAGCGATATTCTACCTGTTTTCATAGCCTGAGAAAACGTTTTTGGGATTTTTCGAAAAAGCTGTTTTTAATTAATATAGATAAGATCTTTAAGGAGATCTTTTATTAGATCTATTATTAGGATCGAGGGTATCTGTGGATAAGTCGGAAATAATCAACGAGATCATGGATCTTTTTTGGATCAAATGATGTGATCTAACTTTGATCAGGATGAGGATTAGCTGGGATCAAAATGGCTACTTATTCACAGGAGGAAATTAGCCTAAAACTTGTTATTTGGATAACTATAGGTTAATCACCGTATATGTATGATCTTATCCACAGCAGAAATTGAAAATAGATCGCTAATTTTCGATGTTTTTGAAAAAAAGTTATTCACAATCACGATGTTCAGAGACAAAAAAAGCGGCATAAGCCGCTTTTTGAGAGAGGAGAGAGGAGAGAGGTTAAAACTGGTCGCTATGATCGTTGAACCAAGCTTCTGCTGCGTCTTCTGGTACCGGAGTTTCCAATACATCGATGGTAAAACAGTCAGAAATAGGCTGAGCACCGAGCTCTTTCATCTGGCTGTGGACTGATTTTCCCGCCAAACAGAAGGTATCGTAACTCGAATCACCAAGCGCCACGACAGCAAAGCGAACCGGGCTTAAATCTGGAGATTGCTGGGTCAATGCGTCGATAAACGGCTTAATATTATCTGGAAATTCACCCGCACCATGAGTTGAAGTCACCAGCAACCAAAAGCCTTGTTGGGGAATATCATCGAATTCAGGCTGATTATGAAGGGTGATCTCGTGGCCTTGCTCTTCAAGAAGATCATTAAGGTGATCGCCAACGTACTCTGCACCACCTAAGGTGCTGCCTGTAATAATGTGGATCATTAAGCTGTCCTTACTAAAGAAAAAGGCCAGCATGAGCCGGCCTTTAAAGGTTATTTACCAATACAGAAAGAGGTGAAGATACGGCCGAGTAGGTCATCGGAACTGAATTCACCAGTAATCTCGTTAAGGTGTTGCTGCGTTATACGCAGTTCTTCTGCCAAGATTTCCCCTGCCATATAGCCTTCGAGCTGTTGCTGGCCAATATCTAGATGCTCAGATGCGCGTTCTAGGGCATCTAAGTGGCGACGACGTGCCATGAAGCCACCTTCATTGCCACCAGCAAAGCCCATGCAATCTTTTAAGTGATTACGTAGTGCATCAACGCCTTGTCCCGTCTTTGCTGATAGTCGAATCAGAGTTGGATCATTAACATGGCAAATCCCGAGATCTTCACCGGTTTGATCGGCTTTGTTACGAATCACGGTCATTCCGATGTTATTCGGCAGACGATCAACGAAATCTGGCCAGATATCTTTCGGGTCGGTTGCATCGGTAGTGGTGCCATCGACCATAAATAAAACGCGATCGGCTTGAGCAATTTCTTCCCAAGCGCGTTCAATACCGATTTTTTCGACTTCATCCGAGGCTTCACGCAGGCCTGCGGTATCAATAATGTGCAGTGGCATACCATCAATATGGATATGTTCACGAAGTACATCACGGGTTGTACCTGCAATATCAGTCACAATCGCGGAGTCTTTACCCGATAATGCATTCAGTAAGCTCGACTTACCGGCATTAGGACGACCTGCAATCACCACCTTCATACCTTCACGCATGATGGCACCTTGATTGGCTTCTTGGCGAACCGCTTCGAGGTTGTCGATGATAGCTTGTAAGTCAGCACTTACTTTACCGTCAGCAAGGAAATCAATCTCTTCTTCTGGGAAGTCGATAGCGGCTTCAACATAGATGCGTAAGTGAATCAGAGAATCCACCAGCGTATTAATGCGTTTTGAAAACTCGCCTTGTAACGATTGCAGAGCTGATTTCGCCGCTTCTTCTGAACTGGCATCAATGAGGTCAGCAATCGCTTCTGCTTGGGTTAAATCCATCTTGTCGTTCAAGAAGGCACGCTCCGAGAACTCACCTGGGCGTGCTGCGCGTAGCCCTGGAATAGCGAGGATGCGCTTGATGAGCATATCCATTACCACAGGACCACCGTGGCCTTGCAGCTCTAAAACGTCTTCACCGGTAAACGAGTGCGGGTTAGGAAAGTAAAGCGCGATGCCTTGGTCTAGCTCTAAACCATCGTGAGATTTAAAAGGGGTGTACTCAGCGTAACGTGGTTTCAGTACTTTGCCGGTAACTTCAAGCGCAACTTGGGCTGCTTGTGGGCCTGAAACGCGAATAATACCGACGCCGCCACGGCCGGGTGCAGTCGCTTGAGCAACAATCGTATCTGTAGTCATAGTTGTGCCTGCTAGCATGTGAAAGCCAAAAAGGGGCGCTCACGATTAATCAATTAGCTGAATTGTAATCAGCTAAAAACAAAAAGGCGACCTTTTGGTCGCCTTTCTTTGTCTCTTTCTATTATCGAACTTACTTAGAATGTAAGCCTTTCTTTTCCAGCGCGCGGTAGATAAGCGTTTGCTGAATCAGAGTTACGATGTTCGATACTAGCCAGTATAGAACCAGACCTGAAGGGAAGAACAGGAAGAAGAATGTGAACATAACCGGCATAAAGGTCATGATCTTCTGCTGCATTGGATCCGTTACAGTTGTCGGGCTCATCTTCTGGATTAGGAACATTGAAGCACCCATCAGAAGTGGCAAGATGTAGTATGGGTCTTGTGCTGAAAGGTCAGTAATCCAACCGAAGAACGGTGAGTGACGCAGTTCAACAGACTCCATTAGTGCCCAGTATAGCGAAATGAAGATAGGCATTTGCAGAAGGATAGGTAAACAGCCACCTAGTGGGTTTACTTTCTCTTTCTTGTAAAGCTCCATCATTTCTTGGCTCATGCGTTGACGGTCGTCGCCGATACGCTCACGCATTGCAGTCAGCTTAGGCTGAAGCATACGCATTTTCGCCATAGACGTGTACTGAGCTTTCGTTAGTGGGTACATAGCACCACGAACGATGAAAGTTAGACAGATGATTGCCAGACCCCAGTTCACAACGATGCCTTGAATGAACGAAAGCAGAGTATGAAGTGGTTTAGCAATGAACCATAACCAACCGTAGTCAACTACTAGGTCTAGGTTAGGTGCAGTTTCAGCCATTTGGTCTTGAAGTTTAGGACCAACCCAAAGCGTTGCTTTGAAGCTCGCTTCGTCGCCATTAGCGATAGTCTTGTTCGGCATACGAACACCGATGTCGCCTAGGTTACCGATTACACGAGTGTAAAGGTTGCTGCCTGCTTCGTCGCGTGGGATCCAAGCACTTGCAAAGTAGTGCTGAATCATCGCTGCCCAACCTTGACCGTTTGCTAGGTTAAGAGACAGGTTGCGATCTTGCATGTCGTCGAAGCTGTATTTTTTGTAACGCGTATCTTCCGTAGAGTAAGCACCACCACGGTAAGTTGGCATTGTTAGGCTACCGCCGTCATCCATTACGTTCTGACGCAGGTGAGCGTACATGCCGAATGTCGCGTTGTTACCAGAGTTGTTGACTACATCGTATTCAACATCCATTGCGTAGCTGCCACGCTTAAGGATGAATGTTTTCGTGTAATCAAGGCCGTTCGCTTGGTAAGTCATCGGGATGCGTAGTTCATCCTGACCATCAGCAAGCGTGAAGCTGTCTGCTGAAACTGTGTAGCTTGGGCGGTTTGTGCTGCTTAAATCGATACCTTGAGGACCCACTAGACCGCTTTGTGCGATAAATTGGTGACCTGGTTCGTTTTTAAGAAGAACAAACGTATCTTCAGAATCGAACTCAGCAGAGTAATCGTTTAGGTTTGCTTTAACGACATCACCACCAACCGTATCAATTGACAGAGTCAGTACATCAGTTGTTACTGTGATAGTTTTAGCAGAAGAAGCAACTTGACCAGGAGCCGGGTCTAGATCATCTGCATAAGATGGCGCTGGTAGGGTGCTGCCAGATTGTGCCTGCTCAACCGCTTGTGGTGCTGGATTCTGAGCTACGTTCCATTGTTGGAACAGTAGGAAAGAAACCAAAGCCAATGCGATTAACAGGATATTACGTTGAGAATCCATCGTTATTTATCTCTGTCTTGTTTTTGGACTGGTGGAACGGGGTCAAAGCCCCCTTCGTTCAAAGGATGGCATTTTAATAGACGTTTGCCTGATAACCAACACCCTTTTACAAAACCGTGAGCTTTCAACGCTTCTATCGCATATAAAGAGCAGGTTGGAGTAAATCGGCAGCGTGGGCCGATGAGTGGACTAATAAACCATCTATAAAAATAGATGGGTATTAGCGCTATCCACGCGAAGGGCGAGACAGGCGAAGCCATAATTTGTCGAGTAGCTTGAACATTTCTTCATTGCTTAAATCTTGCGCGCTCTTCTTAGCGATTACAACAAAATCTTTGTTAGGAAGTTTGTGTTGAGTGTTACGAAAGCTTTCACGAGTAAGACGCTTGAATCGGTTACGACCCACGGCGGTTTTAATCTGCTTTTTCGGAACGGCTAATCCAAGACGAGGATTTGAAAGAGAGTTATTTCGGGCAATGATGGTGAAATGAGGGGAGCCAGCTCGATGAGCTTGCTTGAAGACATTTTGATAATGTTCGGGAGTTAACAAGCGTAACTCCCGACCGAAGGCTAGCTTATTCAAAATAATCAAAGATTACTTAGAAAGACGCTTACGGCCTTTTGCACGACGTGCATTGATTGTTGCGCGACCGTTCTTAGTAGCCATGCGAGCACGGAAACCGTGAGTACGCTTACGCTTTAGAACTGTAGGTTGAAAAGTGCGTTTCATTGTAATTACCTTACTGATCAGTAGTTTTAGGTTTTTGTTAAACCCGGCGTGGGCATTTTTTCTCTTCTTTATATAAGAAAGGAAAACCGACGCCTCTCAACAAAGAGGCGGAATTGTAATCACTGTCACAAAAAGTGTCAATGATTGGGTTAACTAAAATTCCGGTCGGGGGATTATACGTAGAATAACTAAAATCACAAGGATCCTTAGTCGATCCCAACCTTATTTAAGAATTTTTTTAATTTAGGATCCTGTGGATTATCAAAAATATCCTGTGGAGATCCCTGCTCGATAATATGACCGTCAGCCATGAAGATCACTCGGTCTGCGACCTCTCTCGCGAACTGCATTTCATGGGTAACCACCAGCATGGTTTGATGCTGATTTGCCAGTTTTTTCATTAGGTTAAGCACTTCGCCAACCCACTCAGGATCGAGCGCTGAAGTCGGCTCATCAAACAGTAAAAGCTCGGGTTGTAGTGCCATTGCACGGCCAATACCCACCCGTTGTTGCTGGCCACCAGAGAGCGCGGCTGGGTAGCTATCACCTTTGTCACCTAAGCCAATATCATCAAGTATTTGTTGTGCTTTTTCATGGGCTTGCTGTTTTTTCCAACCACGAACGGTAATTAAACCTTCAGCAATATTCTGTCTCGCGGTTTGGTGAGCGAACAGTGCATAGTTTTGGAACACAAAACCGGTCTTACGACGCAGTGCAAGCACCTCTGCCTTAGTGTGTTTCTGAGTATCAACCTTGATATCATCAATCGAAATCGTGCCTTGATCGGCTTGCTCTAGAAAATTCACACAACGCAGTAGGGTAGATTTACCCGTACCACTTGAACCTATGATGACAATTATCTCACCTTGTTTGATTTCTAGGTCGATCCCTTTCAAAACTTCGGTGTCACCAAACTGCTTGTGGATACTTTGTAATTTGATCATCGTACATACGCCTTATTCAGTTTCACTTCGGCCCAAATTTGAATACGAGTGAGGATAACCACCACGCCCCAGTAAATCAGTGCGACTGCTAAGAAAGCCTCGAAGAAGCGGAAACTTGAAGAAGCCTCCATCTGAGCTTTAGCCATGATTTCGGCGACACCTAGGGTGAAGGCAAGTGAAGTCGACTTGATCATATCGATGAAGTAGTTCATCAACGACGGCAGTGCCACGCGAGTTGCTTGCGGTAAGATCACTCGGCGCATCGCTTGGCTGGTTGTCATACCGACCGAAAGGCTGGCTTCCATCTGGCTGCGATCAATACCGATAATCGCGGCACGAATACTTTCTGCCATATACGCGGCAAAGTGCAGGGTTAAGCCAATCACAGCGGCGCTGAAGGCATCCAACCCAACCATCCACGGGAAGACTTGTGGTAAGCCGTAATAAAGGAGGAACAGCTGCACCAACAGTGGTGTGCCTCGGAAGAAGCTAATGTACAGCTGGCTCAGTTGGTCGAGCACTGGGATTTTGAATACACGAATATTCGCCAGTATCAGAGACAGGATCAGAGCAAAGAACAAGCCCCAGGTCGCCATCTCCATCGTGGTGCCTAAATACTTCAGTAGTATTGGCAACAGCTCTAGCATGTAATTAAAGTCAAATCCCATAATCTATCTCGTATTTTTATTGGCAGTGTTGTTCTATATGTAAGTACTGTTGTATCAGGTTTTTTAATCAGTGCACAAAAGCAAAAAGCCCACCGCTGTATAAAGCAGTGGGCCTTGAATGGAGAAAGTGAGTAATTACTTCTGAGTAATGTCCGCACCAAACCATTTCTGAGAGATACTTTCTAGCGTACCATCTGCGCGCATTGCTGCTAATGCTTCATTTACTTCTGCTTGCAGTTTTTTGCCGTTATCGTTGTCGACGAAAGGCCAAGCGTTTTCAATTGTTTCGAATGGCTGACCTGCTAGTTGTAATGGTAGACCAGTCTTCTTGATAAGCTCTAGTGCTGATAGGCGATCCATTACGAATGCATCGGCACGACCCAGTGCCACGTCATGTTCAATACCTGTATCGTAGGTTTTTACATTGATCTTGCCATCTTTGTCGTAGCTGCGAAGCAGTTGTTCAAAGTTTGAGCCTAGGTTTACCGCAACCGTCTTACCATCAAGGTCTTCGATGCCTTTAATGCTGTCATTACCTTTACGAACGGTAATTTGTGCGCCGTCTACTACGTATGGGTCTGCGAATAGGTATTTCGCTTTACGTGCATCCGTCATTGTAATTTGGTTTGAAATGGTATCGATGCGACCCGTTTCAAGAAGACCAAACAGACCAGAGAAGTTTGCCGTTACGTATTCAACCTTGTAATCGTTACGCTTACCGATCTCATCCCATAAATCCACTTCAAAACCCTGTAGCTGGTCTTGTTTAACGAACGTAAACGGGAAATAGCGACCAGACATGCCGACTTTAACTTCAGTCGCAGCTTGAACAGTAGCAGCAGAGAGTGCGATAGCCGCAATTGCAGCCTTAATCCAGTTATTCATTTGGTAACTCCTTATATTTATGGGTTTGGATGTTACTGGGAAAATGCTCACTAGAATAAATAACCAGATGTTATTAACCATAACCAGATTGAATTCCCGATTTGGGGATAACTAGCAAGGATCCGGGCATAAGTGGATCATTGTGTGAGTAAATTAGGGGCAAGATGTGTGGATCCACCGATAAATTACAAATTTATTGTGAATAACTTGGATCTTATTCACTGGATCTGTGATCAATTGCTGGTGATCTGACTTATCAACAGGTAAAATTAGCGGTCATTTCATATTACTTTAAATAGAGTGAGGGCACCGTGTCATCTTCGCTTTGGTTGCAGTGTTTGCAACAGCTTCAAGAAGAGTTACCAGCTACAGAATTCAGTATGTGGGTTCGTCCGTTACAAGCGGAACTCAATGACAATACTCTAACTCTATTTGCACCGAACCGTTTCGTACTCGATTGGGTTCGTGATAAGTATCTAAATAGCATTAACCGTCTGCTGCAAGAATATTGCGGTAACGATATCCCACATCTTCATTTTGAAGTGGGAAGCAAGCGTGTGATTGCACCAAAGCCTGCGACACCGACACCAACTCAGACTCGCACTGCAGCTGATGTGGCCGCTGAGTCATCAGCACCTGCGCAATTACAAGCTCGCAAACCTGTCCATAATATCTGGCGTGATGAAGAGCCTGTCGCGGTTGACTTGAATCACCGCTCAAACGTGAACCCAAAACATAAGTTCAATAACTTTGTTGAAGGTAAGTCGAACCAACTCGGTTTGGCTGCGGCACGTCAGGTTTCTGATAACCCAGGTACAGCCTACAACCCGTTGTTCCTATACGGCGGCACTGGTTTAGGTAAAACGCACTTGTTGCATGCGGTGGGTAACGCCATTGTTGATAATAAGCCGAATGCGAAAGTGGTTTACATGCACTCAGAGCGTTTTGTTCAGGATATGGTAAAGGCTCTGCAAAACAACGCGATCGAAGAATTTAAGCGCTACTACCGTAGTGTTGATGCATTGCTTATCGATGACATCCAATTCTTTGCTAATAAAGAGCGTTCTCAAGAAGAGTTCTTCCATACCTTTAACGCGCTGCTTGAAGGCAATCAACAGATCATCCTAACGTCTGACCGTTATCCAAAAGAGATCAACGGGGTAGAAGATCGTCTTAAATCTCGTTTCGGCTGGGGTTTGACGGTAGCGATTGAGCCACCAGAGCTTGAGACACGTGTTGCGATCTTGATGAAGAAAGCCGAAGACCACCAAATTCACCTTGCGGATGAAGTGGCGTTCTTTATTGCCAAGCGTCTACGCTCTAACGTTCGTGAACTGGAAGGCGCATTGAACCGTGTTATTGCGAATGCAAACTTCACTGGCCGCCCGATCACGATCGACTTTGTGCGTGAAGCACTGCGTGACCTACTTGCACTGCAAGAAAAACTGGTCACTATTGATAACATTCAAAAGACAGTAGCCGAGTACTACAAAATCAAAGTCGCTGATCTATTGTCTAAGCGTCGTTCTCGTTCTGTTGCTCGTCCACGTCAATTGGCGATGGCACTGGCGAAAGAGCTAACAAACCATAGCTTGCCTGAGATTGGCGATGCATTCGGTGGTCGTGACCACACGACGGTACTGCATGCTTGTCGTAAGATTGCTCAGCTGCGTGAAGAGAGCCACGACATTAAAGAAGATTATTCGAACTTGATTCGTACCCTTTCTTCTTAATACACAGTATTCTTAACCTTAATAAGCAGAATCTTGGCCACGTACTATTACGCAGTGCCATTTAGACCGTAAGAGCAAGATATGAAATTTACCATTGAACGTAGTCACCTGATTAAGCCATTACAACAAGTATCTGGCGCACTCGGTGGCAGGCCAACGCTTCCAATTCTAGGAAACCTACTGATTAAAGTAGAAGATAACGTGTTGTCGATGACAGCGACGGATCTAGAAGTTGAACTGATCAGCCGTGTAACGCTTGAAGGTGATTTCGAAGCGGGTAGCATTACCGTACCTTCACGTAAATTCCTAGATATCTGCCGTGGATTGCCAGATAACTCAGTGATCACTGTGGTATTGGATGGTGACCGTATTCAGGTTCGCTCTGGTCGTAGCCGCTTCTCTTTAGCAACATTACCTGCGGCAGATTTTCCAAATATTGAAGACTGGAGCAGTGAAGTTGAAGTGTCAGTGACACAAGCTGAACTTCGCGGTCTTATCGAGAAAACACAATTCTCAATGGCGAACCAAGATGTTCGTTACTACCTCAACGGTATGTTGTTTGAGATTGAAGGCTCTATCCTGCGCAGCGTAGCGACCGATGGTCACCGTATGGCAGTATCTCAAGCACAACTGGGTGCGGATTTTGCTCAGAAGCAGATCATTGTTCCTCGTAAAGGTGTTCAAGAGTTAGTGAAGCTATTGGATGCACCTGAACAGCCAGTAACACTGCAAATTGGTAACTCTAACGTGCGAGCTGAAGTGAACAACTATGTCTTCACTTCTAAGCTGGTTGATGGTCGTTTCCCTGATTATCGCCGCGTAATGCCGCAAAATACCACCAAGACACTTGAAGCTGGCTGTGATGAATTACGTTCAGCATTTTCTCGTGCTGCGATTCTATCGAATGAAAAATTCCGTGGTGTTCGCGTTAACCTTGCGGATAGCGAGATGCGCATTACCGCGAACAACCCAGAGCAAGAAGAAGCAGAAGAAGTACTCGATGTTAACTTCGACGGTGACGCGCTAGAGATTGGCTTCAACGTAAGCTACGTATTGGATGTTCTGAACACACTGCGTTGTGAACAGGTTCGCATCTCAATGTCAGACGCCAATGCGAGTGCTCTTATCGAGAACGCACAAGATGACAGCGCGATGTACGTTGTTATGCCAATTCGCTTATAAGCAGCCCTATGTTGACCTACCGAGTCGTGATTGAAGATTAATATGAAGACGTTATGCCTTTATCGCGCTTAATCGTTAAGCAGTTTAGAAATATTGAAGCCTGTGACATTCAACCGTCATCAGGCTTTAACTTTCTTATAGGGGCTAACGGAAGCGGCAAAACCAGTGTCCTTGAAGCTGTGTATCTGCTCGGACATGGTCGCTCATTCAAGAGTTCACTTACCGGTCGTATCATACAAAACGAGTGTAGTGAGCTGTTTGTACATGGCCGTTTTATGACCTCGGATCAATTTGAGCTGCCAATTGGCATTAATAAGCAGCGCGATGGCACGACAGAGGTTAAAATAAGCGGTCAAACTGGGCAAAAGTTGGCTCAGTTAGCTCAAGTCTTACCTTTGCAGTTGATTCACCCTGAAGGGTTTGATTTACTAACCGATGGACCTAAGCATCGCCGAGCATTCATTGATTGGGGAGTCTTCCACAGTGAGTCGGGCTTTTATGATGCGTGGGGCAGGGTAAAGCGCCTCAATAAGCAGCGAAACGCCTTATTGAAAACGGCAACGCACTATCGAGAGCTGAGCTATTGGGACCAAGAATTGGCCCGTTTAGCAGAAAGCATCAGTCAGTGGCGTGCCACCTACGTTGATCAGCTCAAAGAAGTCGCCGAAGAAATCTGTGCGACCTTCCTTCCTGAGTTTGAGATAAAGATTAACTACTATCGTGGCTGGGACAAAGACACCCCGTACGCCGATATATTAGAAAAGAATTTTGAAAGGGATCAGCAGCTTGGTTACACCTTTAGTGGGCCAAACAAAGCGGATCTGAAGATAAAAGTGAACGGCACTCCAGTGGAAGATGTCTTGTCACGAGGTCAATTGAAGTTGATGGTGTGCGCGCTACGAGTAGCACAAGGGCAACACCTCACTCAAATGACAGGTAAGCAGTGCATCTATTTGATAGATGACTTCGCTTCCGAATTAGATAGCCAACGCCGAGCACGTCTTGCTGAGTGTTTAAAGGCGACCCAGGCTCAAGTTTTTGTAAGCTCTATTACCGCTGATCAGATTGCAGATATGCATGACGAAAATAGCAGGATGTTTCATGTGGAACATGGCAAAATAGAGCAAGGATAATTAGTCAGAGAGTAACTATGTCAGATAATTACGATTCATCGAGTATTAAAGTACTGAAGGGTCTGGATGCGGTACGTAAGCGTCCTGGAATGTACATTGGCGACACGGATGATGGTACCGGTCTGCACCACATGGTTTTTGAGGTGGTAGATAACTCTATTGATGAAGCGCTAGCTGGTCACTGTAATGACATCATTGTAACTATCCATGAAGATAGTTCTGTGTCTGTGAGCGATGACGGCCGTGGTATTCCAACAGAATTGCACCCAGAAGAAAACGTATCTGCAGCCGAAGTAATCATGACGGTTCTTCACGCTGGTGGTAAGTTCGATGATAACTCGTACAAGGTATCTGGTGGTCTGCACGGTGTTGGTGTTTCAGTAGTTAACGCACTTTCTAAGCAAGTTACTCTTACTATCCACCGCGGTGGCAAAATCCACACTCAAACCTACAGCCACGGTGAGCCTCAAGCGCCACTAGCGGTTATCGGTGACACGGATAAAACAGGTACAGAGATTCGTTTCTGGCCGAGTGAAGAAACCTTCACTAACATCGAGTTCCATTACGACATTTTAGCTAAGCGTCTACGTGAGCTATCATTCTTGAACTCAGGTGTATCAATTAAGCTAATTGACGAGCGCGAAGAAGACAAAATGGATCACTTCGAATACGAAGGCGGTATCCAAGCGTTTGTTGAACACCTTAATACTAACAAAACGCCAATCATCCAAAAAATCTTCCACTTTAACTCTGAGCGCGAAGACGGTATTACTGTTGAAGTTGCGATGCAGTGGAATGACGGCTACCAAGAAAACATCTACTGTTTCACCAACAACATCCCTCAACGCGATGGTGGTGCTCACTTAGCAGGTTTCCGTGCGGCGCTAACGCGTACTCTGAACAGCTTCATGGACAAGGAAGGCTTCTCTAAGAAAGCGAAGACTGCGACCTCTGGTGATGATGCTCGTGAAGGTCTGACGGCGATTGTTTCTGTTAAAGTGCCTGATCCTAAGTTCTCAAGCCAAACTAAAGATAAGCTGGTTTCTTCAGAAGTGAAGTCTGCCGTTGAATCTACAATGGGTGAGAAGTTGTCTGAGTTCCTTATTGAGAACCCAGGTGAAGCGAAAACAGTTTGTTCTAAAATTATTGATGCAGCACGTGCTCGTGATGCAGCGCGTAAAGCTCGTGAAATGACTCGTCGTAAAGGCGCATTAGATTTAGCGGGTCTTCCTGGTAAGCTTGCTGACTGTCAGGAAAAAGATCCTGCACTGTCTGAACTATATATTGTGGAAGGAGACTCTGCTGGCGGTTCAGCTAAGCAGGGGCGTAACCGTAAGAACCAAGCAATCCTACCGCTGAAAGGTAAAATCCTTAACGTAGAGAAAGCACGTTTCGATAAAATGCTGTCTTCTCAAGAAGTAGCAACGCTAATCACCGCTCTTGGTTGTGGTATTGGTCGTGACGAATACAACCCAGATAAACTGCGTTACCACAACATCATCATCATGACCGATGCCGATGTCGATGGTTCTCACATCCGTACCCTGCTACTGACGTTCTTCTACCGTCAAATGCCAGAGCTGATTGAACGTGGCTACATCTACATTGCTCAACCGCCACTTTACAAAGTGAAGAAAGGTAAGCAAGAGCAGTACATTAAAGATGAAGATGCGATGAACCAGTATCAAGTATCTTTGGCTTTAGACAACGCAGAACTGCACGTAAACCCTGAAGCGCCAGCATTTGCAGGTGAAGGTTTAGAGAAGCTTGTTCAGCAATACAATGCAGGCATCAAGCTTGTTGATCGTATGAGCCGCCGTTACCCACGCGCATTGGTTCACGAACTGATTTACGTTCCTCGTCTAACGGCCGAGCAGTGTCATGATGACGCGGCAGTTGAAGCTTGGGGTAAGCAGCTTGTTGAACAGCTAAACGCGAAAGAAGTAGGTGCAAGCCAATACAGCCTTGAAGTTGAAAAACACGAAGAGCTAGGCTTAAGCGTTCCTAAGATTGTGGTTCGTACTCATGGTGTGACTCATGAACACCTACTAAGCATCGATCTTATTAACTCTAAAGAGTTTGGTAAGCTAGCGGATCTTTCTGAAGCTCTTGATGGCTTGATTGAAGAAGGCGCTTACATTAAGCGTGGTGAGCGTACTCAAGAAGTTTCTAGCTTCGTTGATGCTCTGAACTGGTTAGTGAAAGAGTCTCGTCGTGGTCTAAGCCTACAGCGATACAAAGGTCTAGGTGAGATGAACCCTGATCAACTTTGGGAAACCACGATGGATCCTGAAACTCGCCGTATGATGCAAGTAACAATTGAAGACGCTGTTGGTGCTGATTTGTTGTTTACGACGCTAATGGGTGACCAAGTTGAACCTCGTCGTAACTTCATCGAAGAGAATGCGCTGAAAGTAGCAAACCTAGACGTTTAGTCTCTTTGATACTTCGCTCTTTGGCTTAATTTCTGTGTCAGAGGTGCTCACATACATTCGTATGCTCCGCGCCCCTTCCTTGAACTAAAGCCAAATAGCTTCGTCTCAAAAAACTAAAATCATTTTAAAGCACTATCCTTTGGATGGTGCTTTTTTATGTTTGTAAGATATTGAAAAATATTGAGTTGCAAAAATAATTGAAAATAACCCCTTGAAACTATTTTGCTCAATCCATATATCTATTTGTGAAGAGGATGACTGTCTTGCTCTACAAGAGAAGAAACAGAACCTTCATTACCGCTAACGAAGTATCGCTCAATAGAGGATAACTTTGGCAGCACACAACTTAAAAATTGATTCATTGCCATGTCCCAGCGTTGTCGCCAATAGAGGTGAAACCCGAGGAATGCGAATTGAATCTCTTAGCTGTTTACTGGGTCACACACAGGTTAGATCCAAGTAAAATTCGCAGCTAAGACTATTGCTTACTAAAAGGATAGCATTATGAGAACTGTAGATTTCACTCCACTTTACCGCAACGCAATCGGCTTCGATCGTCTATTCAACATGATGGAAGCGAATACATCGAAGAACTCTTCTGGCGGTTACCCTCCATACAACATCGAGCAAAAAGACGAGAACAACTACCGTATTACTATGGCAGTCGCTGGTTTTGCTGATGACCAATTAGATCTGACTCAGAAAGAGAACATGCTAATTGTGAAAGGTGAGCGTAAAGCAGAAGCAGAGAAAACCTTCGTATACCAAGGTATCGCAGAGCGCGATTTCGAGCGTAAATTCCAACTGGCTGACTACGTAAAAGTGGTAGGTGCAAGCATGGAAAATGGTCTTCTTCACATCGACCTCGAACGCGAAATCCCAGAAGCGATGCAACCACGTAAGATTGCTATTAATGGTAATAGTCTACTAGAAGGCTAATACCCGTCATACTTGAAGCTACAGCGTTGTTGACGTCGTAAATCCCCCCTAATCACATAGGTTCCCTATGCTCATAGGGCTGAATTTTCTAGTCGCCTAGCTGAACCCTCAATTATTTAGGGTATTCAAGTGACAAACATCATCGGGAAGTAAAAGTGAAAGAGCACCTCATTAGGTGCTCTTTTTGTATTTGACCTGCGGTAAGCTAAAAGCTCTTATTACTGCTATGAGTAAGCCTTTTTCACTTCTTCAGCAATGATAGCAATGCCTTTCTGCATCGCCTCATCATCTTGCACGTAGTTCATACGTAGACATTGATGGGCATGATCCCACTCGTCTTCTTGGCCGATAAAGAAGTATTCACCCGGAACAATCAATACGCCGCGAGCTTTAAGGCGGTCGTACAGTTCCATTGTGGTGATCGGCAGCTCATCAAACCATAGCCATAAGAAGATAGCGCCTTCAGGTTTGTGAATACGGAAGCGAGGGTCGTCGATAGCGTCTTGTAACAGTTCAACTGCACGTAGTGACTTATCTTTATAGAAAGGTTTGATTACCTCGCTACTTAAGCGCAGTAAATCGCCTTTTTCAATCATGTGATTGGCAATTGCAGGGCCAACACTGTTTGGCGCTAAGCTAATGATGCCATTCATGTTGGTCAATGCTTGTGTTACTTCTTCACTCGCAATTACGATACCGCAACGCACACCCGGCAAACCAAGCTTAGAAAGGCTCATGCACAGAATCGTATTTTCATTCCAGAGCGGTTCGACATCTTCAAAGATGATGTTAGGAAACGGCAGGCCGTAAGCATTGTCGATCAGCAGTGGGATGTTGTTTTCACGCGCCAGTTTATCCAGTTTACGCACTTCTTCGTCGGTCAGTACGTTACCCGTTGGGTTGGTTGGACGAGATGCACAGATAGCCGCGACTGAGTCATCAACCTTTAGTTGTTCAAAATCAACGTGGTATTTAAACTGACGGTTTTCTAGCAGTTCGATCTCTGGGTGGTAAGAGATAAAAATATCGTCATCAATACCCGCGTCGCCGTAGCCGATGTATTCCGGTGCGATCGGCAGTAGGATTTTCTTATGTGAGCCGTCAGGCTGTTGGCCTGCTAGCAGGTTGAATAGGTAGAAGAAGCCACTTTGACTGCCATTAGTCAGGCTGATGTTCTTCTCGCTGATGTCCCAACCGTAGGTCTCTTTCAGCATTGCCGCTAACGATTTGATGAAGCTGTCTTTACCCTGCGGACCATCGTAGTTGGCGAGGGCGGCGATGAGTTCTCCACTGGCGAGCATGTCGGCACTGGCTTGGTTAAAGTAATCGAGCATGGCAGGGATAGCGGCTGGGTTGCCACCACCGAGCATGATAGCGCCAGGAGTGCGCAGGCCATCATTCAAATCATCCATTAAACGAGTGATTCCAGAGTATCGATTAAACTTTTCGCCAAACTTAGAGAACTGCATTACTAATTTTACCTAATTCATTGTGATTGCTTGTTACGTGTCATTAAGGCAGACCTTATGTCTGCCATCAGTGTATTCCTTGAACATACCGCAATGTTTTTGCGACGCATAGCGCCAAATGCTCTAACACGTAAAAAACTTCTATAAAGTTTGGTTAATGAGTGACAGCTTGCTTATTGAACGTACCTTTAGCGATAAAAAAAGGAGAAGCCTAAGCTTCCCCTTTAGTTTCTGGTGTTTATGTTAATGAAGGTTTAGTTCGAACCGGTATAAACGACTAATACCTTGTCATCTTGGTATTGGCGTTCGAACGCATAGTAGCCCTTGCTGTTACGGATGATGTGCTTACCCTGAGCAACGGCTGGGTGGCGTTGGCGGAATTGGCCAAGCGCTTGCCAGTGTTCTAGCAGCTCTGCACGTTCGCCAGTGATTTGATCCCAAGGCATGTCTGAGCGTGTGCCTTGCATTGGATCAGAACCCGTTAGGCCAAAGTCTCGGGCGATTTCATCGCCGTAATAGATCTGTACCGGACCGGGAGCCAGCATCAACGCGTTTGCAGCTTTGGTTTGTTTTGCAAAGTCACTGCCATGTTGTGTCCAGAATAGCGAGGTGTCGTGAGACGAAAGGTAACTCAGTACGTTGAACTCGCTGTCGTTGTTGATCTTCTCTGCGTATCGAAGGTAATCAGCATCAAGATCGGATAGGCACTTGAGCGCCTTTGGTGCGATATCACTCTGGAATTCAAAGTTGATGATCGAATCAAATCCGTTAGCGAAGTAATCTGATTTGACCACGCTGTGTGCCCATACTTCGCCAGTCATCCAGAAGGGTAAGTCATCCAAGGCCTTGTCTGGGTTGTTCTGTTTCCACTCGGCAAGTGCCTGGTTGGTGCTCTCTTTCAGTTCTGCCCATGCTTCGAGTTCAACGTGTTTAGCGGTATCGACCCTGAAACCATCGACACCATATTCGCGCACCCAATCCGATAACCAAGTGATTAAATGGTTACGAGGTGTTTTGAGTTCATCGGTCGCGCTGGTGGACTTATTGCGATAGAAATTAGGCAGCCCGATTGTCTCTGTCGACTCTGTTTTGAAATCGGGCAGATGCGCCAAAGACATGGTGAGGTTATTGTAGCCCGGAGAGTCATAGGCGCCGATATCGCTGCGTAGCCAAGCTTTGCCCCACCACTTTTCCCACGCTTCTTTGTCGCTGTAAGAGATGTAGTTGTTGAAGTAGTGCCAGTTCTGACCTTTGGCAGGTTGCCAATCTGTCCAGTTTTCGCCAAGTGTTTGTTTGGCTTCTTCGTCAGTTAGGTTGAGCTTACCAAAATCAAACTCTTGCATGTCGGCAAGCGTCGCATAGCCGGTGTGGTTCATTACCACATCCCAAACAACACGAATGCCTTTGCTATGCGCGGTATCGATGAAGGTTTTTAGCTCGTCTTCGGTGCCCATGTTGTCATCGAGCTTGGTCCAATCTTGATGGTAGTAGCCGTGGTAGCCGTAGTGTTTGAAGTCACCTCGATCACCGCCGCCAACCCAGCCGTGGATTTGCTCTAACGGAGACGTTATCCAGATAGCATTAGCACCGAGTGATTCTATGTAATCGAGTTTTTCGGTTAAGCCTGCCAAGTCACCACCGTGGAAGGTGCCGATTTCGTCTTGTTCATCTTGGCTGCGACCGTAACTGTTGTCGTTATCAGGATTACCATTGTGGAAACGGTCAGTCATTACGAAGTAAACCGTGGCGTTATCCCAACTAAAGTCAGCTTTGGTTTCTGGTTCTACTTTCTCAAGCAGCAGAACACCTTGGCTATTTTCTGCTGGCTGCATGGTGACGCTGCCATTCGTTACTGTGACTTGTTTGCCTGAAAGAGCGTCTCTAACCACGGTGCCATCATCAAAGGTTTGAGCAACGTCGATGATGGTTGGTTCGTCACTAGGAACCGGACAAGCAAAGCTTTGTACTTGTTGTTGCTTCGGCTTTATCTGAACGGTCAGTTCATTGGTTTGTGGGTTGAGCATAAACTGATAGGTGTTAGCGCGAAAGATCTTGATATCTAATTCAGACTTCTCGGCGCAGTCGTCTAGGCGAAGGGGTTTATTGAATTTGATGCGGTTTTCTTCAGCCAGCGCATAGTTGGTGCCACAGGTATTTTGAGTATCGCTGATAGAGAAGGTATAGCTACCTTTCGCGAGTTCCTGTTCTGCAATCACGGTGCCTTTACCGGATGATTCGAATACGACAGTGTCGTTATCAATTGTCAGTAATAGGTTGTTGTCACTGGTTTGGCTGCATGCGCTGAGTGCGAGTATTGAAAGCGCGAGTACTGTTTTTTTCATTGTTCCCTTCCCCTGAATAAACAGGTCAGTTATAGCAAACAATGCCCTCTACAGTCTGAGTGCTGTTTCATTCAGTTAATCAATAAGACCTCTACAAACAAATGCTTGGTTCACAAAAACAAAAAGGGAAGCTTTCGCTTCCCTTTGGGTGTTTACCGTTAATTACTCAGAGTATGACTTAGAGTAATTGTCTCACTTGTGCTTATTTTTGCAGTAGAGATATGTCAGCAATCTGTAGGAACAGGTTACGTAGGTTGTTCAGTAGCGTTAGACGGTTCTTCTTAAGCGCTTCGTCATCAGCCATCACCATTACGTTATCGAAGAATGCATCAACTGGTTCACGTAGATCAGCAAGCTTGCTTAGGGCTTCTTGGTAGTTACCTGTTGCGAATGCTGGTTCTAGTGCTTCCGTCATTACTTCAACGTTTTCAGCCAGTGCTTTCTCTGCGTCTTCTTGAAGAAGCGTTAGGTCGATTTCAGCTGGTAGCTCGCCATCGAATTTCGCAAGGATATTACCTACACGCTTGTTCGCTGCTGCTAGTGCTTCTGCTGCTTCCAGTTCACGGAAGTGAGAAACCGCTTTAACACGTTGGTCAAAGTCAGCAGGCTTAGTTGGACGACGTGCTAGTACCGCTTGGATTATATCAACGCTGAAACCAGCATCTTGGTACCATGCGCGGAAACGACCTAGCATGAAGTCGATAACGTCAGCTTCTACGTTTTTGTTAGTCAGCTTGTCGCCTAGTAGCTCTTTCGCTTTGCCGATCAGATCGGTTAGGTCTAGGTTGTAGCCGTTTTCAACGATGATACGTAGCACACCTAGAGACGCACGACGAAGTGCAAATGGGTCAGAACCTTTTGGTGCTTGGCCAATACCGAAGATACCTACGATAGTGTCTAGCTTGTCTGCCATTGCTACTGCTGAAGAGATACCCGTGCTTGGTAGATCGTCACCCGCGAAACGAGGCATGTATTGCTCGTAAAGTGCCAGTGCAACTTGCTCGTCTTCACCGTCGTGAGTCGCGTAGTGCATGCCCATCACACCTTGAGTATCCGTAAATTCGAATACCATAGAGGTCATTAGGTCACACTTAGCCAGTAGGCCAGCACGTTTAGACTTTTCAACGTCAGCATCGATTTGCTCAGCAATGTAGCCTGCAAGCTCTGTGATGCGGTCTGTTTTGTCTTTGATAGTACCCAATTGCTTCTGGAAGATAGCCTGGTCTAGTTCAGCAAGACGGTCGATAAGCGGGCGCTTACGGTCTGTGTTGAAGAAGAATTCAGCATCAGCAAGACGTGGGCGTACCACTTTCTCGTTACCTTCGATAACGTGACGAGGCTCTTTAGACTCGATGTTCGATACGAAGATGAAGTTCGGTAGTAGCTTCTTGTTGTCATCGTAAACAGGGAAGTACTTTTGGTCACCTTTCATGGTGTAAACCAAAGCTTCAGAAGGGACTTTTAGGAACTCTTCTTCAAACTTCGCTGTCAGTACTACTGGCCATTCAACCAGAGACGTTACTTCTTCAACAAGGTCATCTTCTAGGTCAGCTGTACCGCCAACCGCAGCTGCCGCTTTTTGCGAATCAGCAAGGATGATCGCTTTACGCGCTTCGTAATCTGCCATTACTTTACCGCGCTCTTCTAGGATCGCAGGGTATTGGTCAGCAGAGTCGATTGTGAACTCTTGTTCGCCCATGAAACGGTGGCCACGGATAGTACGAGCAGATGCTACGCCTAGGATTTCGCCTTCAACAAGCTCATCACCTAGTAGTACTGTCAGTGTTTTTACTGGACGGATAAATTGAATGTCTGAGTTACCCCAGCGCATTGCTTTAGGAATTGGTAGGCCAGCCAGTGCTTTCGCAGCAATGTCCATCACCAATTCTTGAACTGGTTTGCCAGCTACTTCTTGTTTGAAAAGAAGCCACTCGCCTTTGTCTGTTTTCAGACGGTCAGCTTGCTCAACAGTAATACCGTTACCACGAGCCCAACCTTGTGCCGCTTTGGTCGCGTTGCCTTCAGCATCGAACGCCACAGAAACAGCAGGGCCACGTTTCTCAACCACTTTGTCTGCTTGGCCTTCAGCCAGTGCAGTTACTTTAAGTGCTAGACGACGAGGTGCTGCGTACCACTTGATGCCTTCGTGAGAAAGCTCAGCCGTTTTAAGACCTGCTTCAAAGTTAGAAGCAAACGCTTCTGCTAGAGAACGAAGTGCTGTTGGTGGAAGCTCTTCCGTACCCAGTTCAATTAGAAAATTCTTCGCCATGATTATTTGTCCTTCTTACACATTGGGAAGCCAAGCGCTTCACGTGACGCGTAGTACGCCTCAGCAACTGATTTAGTCAGGTTGCGGATACGAAGGATGTAACGTTGACGCTCTGTTACAGAGATAGCTTTGCGCGCATCAAGGATGTTAAATGCGTGACCTGCTTTTAGAATGCGCTCGTAAGCTGGAAGCGGCAGTGGCTTCTCAAGCTCAAGTAGTTCTTTACACTCTTTCTCGCACTGATCGAAGAAAGTGAATAGGAAATCTACGTCTGCGTGCTCGAAGTTGTATGTTGATTGCTCAACTTCGTTTTGGTGGAAGATGTCACCGTAAGTCACGTTAGAACCGTCTGGTGCTACGTTCCATACTAGGTCGTAAACAGAATCTACTTCCTGGATGTACATTGCTAGACGCTCGATACCGTAAGTGATCTCACCTGTTACAGGTTTACACTCAAGGCCGCCAACCTGTTGGAAGTAAGTAAACTGTGTTACTTCCATGCCGTTTAGCCATACTTCCCAACCAAGGCCCCATGCGCCTAGTGTTGGGTTTTCCCAGTTATCTTCAACGAAGCGAATGTCGTGAACAAGTGGGTCAACACCAAGAACCTCTAGGGAGCCTAGGTACAACTCTTGGATATTGTCTGGCGATGGTTTTAGCGCTACTTGGAATTGGTAGTAGTGCTGCAGACGGTTCGGGTTTTCACCGTAACGGCCATCGGTCGGACGACGAGAAGGTTGAACGTAAGCTGTAGACATTGGCTCTGGGCCAAGTGCTCGTAGACATGTCATTGGGTGAGAGGTGCCTGCACCTACTTCCATATCTAGAGGTTGAACAATGGTACAACCGTTTTGAGCCCAGTAATCCTGCAGCGCGAGGATCATTCCCTGGAAGGTTTTGATATCGTATTTTTGCATAGTCAGGTTCGCGCGATTCTTTTAAATGAATGAGAAAAATAACCTCTGAGTATACCGAGATATTTGTAAAGCGAGTAGGGGTAATCTTGTTTAATTAGTGGTCTAAAATGTCGTTTAGTGGATTTTTGTGCCTTTAATGTTTGTTTTTCGGCACAAGTGGATATTTTGATAACTTTGACACTTGTGTTTGAAAGCATGGGCTATTAAAATCTCGCGGTCTTTGGGGAGTAGCTTACTTATTCATATCCTATTGAATGAGTTCGTTCGTCAACATAATTGATGCAAAATCATCATGGCGTTCGAGGCAACCACCACCTTGGTGGTGCTTAGCAAGACCATAGACAAGCATCGTGAACCGGGATGGGGCGCGAGGTTTGTCTTTGGTTAAATATAATAATCCCCATCCCAAATGAGCATGTCGT
Source organism: Vibrio sp. 10N.286.49.E11 (assembly GCF_041469505.1). Classification (NCBI taxonomy): domain Bacteria; kingdom Pseudomonadati; phylum Pseudomonadota; class Gammaproteobacteria; order Vibrionales; family Vibrionaceae; genus Vibrio; species Vibrio sp. 10N.286.49.E11. The sequence goes on along the minus strand of NZ_JBFRKQ010000065.1, from coordinate 10,526 downwards.
GAGCGTTTTAGCAATTTCAATTACAACTGTCGCCTTAGCCGAGATCGGTGATAAGACTCAGTTGCTATCTCTTTTATTAGCCAGTCGATATCGCAAGCCGATACCTATCATCGCAGCTATCTTCTTTGCCACCATTGCCAATCATGCCCTTGCAGCATGGCTCGGGGTCGTGGTTGCTGATTATCTTTCACCTGAAGTATTAAAGTGGGTGCTGGTGGTCAGTTTCATTGCGATGGCTGGCTGGATTTTGATTCCCGATAAGTTAGATGACGATGAACAGATCTCAAACCGAGGACCGTTTGTCGCCAGTTTTATCGCTTTCTTTATTGCTGAGATCGGCGATAAAACCCAAATTGCGACCTCTATCCTAGGGGCTCAATATGCGGATGCATTAGCGTGGGTGATTCTGGGTACAACCATTGGTATGTTGCTGGCAAATGTGCCTGTGGTGATCATCGGTAAGCTGTCTGCTGATAAGATGCCTCTTGATCTGATTCGTAAGATCACAGCCTTGCTATTCGTGGGTTTAGCTATCGCTGCTGCGTTTTACTCGTAAGTGTTTTGAGTCTTATTATACTCAATCAGTAGAGTAATGTGTTGTAGGTCATACTCTTACAGTATTGTGGGGTTTATCGAGCGAATGGACATATAACTGTCATACTTGTCATGATATTTTAATCTTGTGAGTTAAGAACACGAGGGCATGATTATGTTGACGCGTTATATGGGTATTACTCCACAAAGCCAAAGTTATCTATTTACTTTTGGTCTTGCACTTACACTGTTAGGCATGGTGTTGACGGACATGTGGCTGCCAATGGTCGCGGGTGCCATCATCATGACTGCACTTGCGGTAGAGGCTTGGATTCGGGTCGCGCATATTATTCCGATGCGCAAAGATATCCGAGAAATTCAGCATCAGCTGGAGCATCTGCAAAACAAATCTAGAAGCGAATAAACAAAAAGCCGCTCGTACTCTGAGTTCTGTTTAAGAACATAAGGTACGAGCGGCTTTTTTGATACTTGATAGTCGGTGGGGCGTTACGCCTCCAATCCCTTTCTGATCAAATACTGGTAAGGCAACGTTTCTGTTGCTTGGCCTACCAACTGGTGATCCATGAATCGACAAAAGCTCGGAATATCTCGAGTTGTCGAAGGATCGTCAGCTTTTACCAGTAACACATCGCCATCCTGCATGTTTCTAATTGTCTTCCTGACCATCATTACTGGTTCCGGGCAACGCAGGCCTTCAGCTTCTAAAGTATGGGTTGCCAGTTCAGGTTTGAATGTCATGGTTTGTATCTCTATATCTATCTAACGAGTGAATAATACGTCTGCAGAAAAAATATGCAATAAGTGCTTGGCAAACAGAATCATTTCCTATAACTTAGTTAACAAGTTGATAACAACTTGAAGCAAAGGCAACTAGCTAAGGAGTGGCGATGTTGACAGGATTAGATAGATTAACAATTTATTCGGTTCTCTGTTTTATTTCTTTTTGTGCGTTAGTACTACGCTCATCGACAGAGACCTCACTGATGCCTATTTTTGGCATAGTAGCAACGATTATTGGTATTTGGGTAGAGATGCGCCGTTGGCAAGGCATAGCCGAAGAGCAAGAGCACTAACCCGAATACAGCAAGCGAATTCCGATACGACAACATTCCGACACTATCCCCAAATTTTCTTGGGCTTCCCCGCGTAATTGCGGGATTTTTTTTATCTAAAGCATGCTATAAACAACTTAGTGACTAATGGCAATCGTATACAGCTAGGTAAGTGGCGTGGAATTAGAAGACATCTATCGTAGAGACCTTAATTTATTGGTCGCTTTAAAGGTATTGATTGAAGAGGGCAGCGTAAGCCAGGCCGCGCTTCGTCTTAACTTAAGCCAATCCGCAACCAGTCGAGTATTAGGGCGTTTAAGAGAATTACTAAACGATCCGTTGTTTACACGTCAAGGTCAGCACCTTATTCCTACCAAGAAAGCACTCGAGATCAGTCAGCGTATTGATCAGCCTTTGGAGTCTTTTCGCCAATTGCTGAGTCCGAGTGACTTTGACCCTTACTATTGCAGCGAACGTTTTCTGATCGCTACCACCGATTATGCGATGCAAACCATCTTGCCTTATGCATTGCCTAAGATTTATGAACAAGCGCCGAACATCTCTTTGGAGTTTGCACCGCTGCAGCATGAGCATTTGTTTAAACAGCTCAGTACCGAACGTGTTGATATGGCGATCTGTCGACCGAGTGGCAGCGTTGCACCACTTCATCAAGAGGTCTTGGGGCCGGTCGGTGTGTCGTGTCTGTTATCTAAAAACCACCCATTGGCGGATCAGCCTTTAAGCCTTGAAGACTATGTATCACTCCCGCACGCGATGATTGCGATCAGTGATGGTGTTAAAGCGTTATTAGATAATGCTTTAGCCAATCAAAACCCACGAAAAATGGTACTGCGTGCTTATCACCTTGAAGCGGCATTGGCGATTGTCGATAGAATGCCGTTGGTGATTACTGTGCCTGCTGATTTGGCTTATTTGGTAGCAGAGCGTTATGACTTGGTTGTTAAGCCATTACCATTTGAATTTATGCCGTTTGATTACTCACTGATCTGGCACTCGCGTTGCGATTCTTCTGCTTCACAACAATGGTTAAGAAGAGTGGTAAAAGAAGAGTGTGGTGAGTTGATTCAAAAACGGATTGCGGATGTCGGTTTGGGTTAACCGGATCTGAGTCTGAGTTCACTTGACCCGAATGACAAAAACGCAAAAGGGCTGATAAAAATCAGCCCTTTGTTGTTTTGGGTTATCCAAGCCTAAAGTTGTTGCTTAAGGTTTGATAACTTTATGTTTGAGAGCCTATAGTTTAATGACTACGCGACCAGTGATTTGACCGTTAGTGATGTCTTCTGCTGCTTGAATTGCACCGTCTAAAGACACTTCTTTGGTTGCTTGAGCGTAGAAAGATTCTGGTAGTAGCTCAGCCAGTTGTTCCCACGCTTTAATACGTTTTTCACGAGGGCACATTACAGAATCAACACCTTGTAGGCGAACGTTACGCAGAATGAATGGCATTACCGTGGTTGGTAAGTCAAAACCGCCTGCTAGACCACACATCGCAACCGCACCGTTGTAATCAATTTGCGCCAATACTTTCGCAAGGACTTTGCTGCCTACCGTATCGATAGCGCCAGCCCACAGTTGTTTTTCTAGTGGCTTAGCTGGTTCTTCTAGTTCAGCACGCTCTACAATACGTGTCGCGCCTAGTGATTTAAGTAGTTCACCGTTTACAGAAGCACGGCCAGTCACTGCTGCCACTTTGTAGCCCAGTTGGTTTAGTAGAGTGATAGATACGCTACCTACACCGCCACTTGCGCCGGTAACTAGGATTTCACCGTCTTCAGGCTTGATGCCAGCATCGACAATAGCTTGAACACAAAGCATTGCTGTGAAGCCTGCTGTACCAATCGCCATTACTTTCTTAGCGTCTAGACCTTTAGGCATCGGCACTAACCAGTCACCGTTTAGGCTTGCTTTCTCAGCCATGCCGCCCCAGTGACCTTCACCAACACCCCAACCAGTTAGAACCACTTCGTCGCCTGCTTTGTAGCGAGGGTCATCAGATTGTGAAACCACACCAGAAAGGTCGATACCAGGAACCATAGGGAAGTTGCGAACAATGCGCCCTTTACCTGTAATCGCCAAACCATCTTTGTAGTTCAAAGAAGAGTAGCTAACATCAATCTTCACGTTACCTTCTGGTAATCGAGATTCTTCAATTTGAGAAACTGACGCGATAGTTTTTTTGTCTTCTTGGTTTAGTACAAGTGCTTTAAACATGATCTGCTCCGTGGAGGAATATTAGGAAACTGAAGTAACTTTAGTTGAATCATCCGAGAAAAAATAATGAAACATCAACATTGAATATATGCGTTTTGTGCATAGATGTCAGGGTTGGTTTTTCTCTCGTTGAGTTCGCTGAACACAATCGATGCATTGTTGGATGCCAAGCAATAAAAAGTGCAGCTATATAAATATAGCTGCACAAAAGATTACCCTTCAAATATTACAGTCAGTAAACGCTATGGGCGTTCAAATACCGTTGCAATACCTTGGCCTAAACCAATACACATAGTCGCCAAGCCGTATTTCACGTCTTGTGCTTCCATCAGGTTGATTAGCGTCGTCGAGATACGAGAACCAGAACAGCCTAGTGGGTGACCCAGAGCAATCGCACCGCCGTTAAGGTTTACTTTCTCGTCAACAACATCCAGTAGACCTAAGTCTTTAGCACAAGGTAGAGATTGAGCAGCAAACGCTTCGTTTAACTCAATCACACCCATGTCTTCAATGGTTAGTCCTGCACGTTTAAGTGCTTTTTGGGTTGCTGGTACTGGGCCGTAACCCATGATTGAAGGATCGCAGCCAGCGATAGCCATAGACTTCACGCGAGCGCGAATCTTAAGGCCAAGTGCGTTAGCTTTCTCTTCGCTCATGATAAGCATTGCAGAAGCACCATCAGACAGAGCTGATGAAGTACCTGCTGTTACTGTGCCGTTTGCTGGGTCAAATACCGGACGCAGCTGGGATAAGCCTTCAACTGTTGTCTCTGGGCGAATGACTTCGTCGTAATCCAGAGTGAACAGAGAACCGTCTGCAGCGTGAGCTTCGGTTGGCAGGATTTCATTTTTGAAACGACCTTCAACCGTAGCTGCTTGAGCGCGAGCATGTGAGCGTGCTGCGAATGCATCTTGGTCTTCACGGCTAATACCGTGCATTTTGCCTAACATCTCAGCGGTTAGCCCCATCATGCCGGCCGCTTTTGCTACGTGTTTTGACATGCCTGGGTGAAAATCAACACCATGGTTCATTGGTACGTGGCCCATGTGCTCCACACCACCAATCAGGCAGATTTCAGCATCACCAACCATGATAGAGCGAGTTGCATCATGCAAAGCTTGCATAGATGAACCACATAAACGGTTGACTGTTACAGCACCAATCTCAATCGGTAGACCAGCAAGCAAGGCAGCGTTACGTGCAACGTTGAAGCCTTGCTCTAGTGTTTGTTGTACACAACCCCAGTAAATATCTTCAATTTCGACAGGGTTTACTTCTGGGTTGCGCTCTAAAATGCCTTTCATCAAATGTGCAGACAGATCTTCAGCACGAGTGTGACGGAAAGCTCCACCTTTGGAACGTCCCATTGGGGTGCGAAGGCAATCAACAACAACTACATTTTTCATTTTGCTATTCCTTTTCCAAATGTGGGTTACAGAGAACTGGCTTGTTGGCTGTCGTAAAAGCTTTCGCCCTTCGCTGCCATATCAAGCAATAGCTGAGGAACTTGGTACATTGCACCTAAGTCTTGGTAGCCTTTCGCCATTTCAACGAAGTTACCAATGCCCACACTGTCTAAGTAGCGGAATACGCCGCCTCTAAATGGAGGGAAGCCTAAACCGTAAACCAGTGCCATATCCGCTTCTTGCGGTGTCGCGATAATGCCTTCTTCTAGACAAAGCACCACTTCGTTGATCATTGGAATCATCACGCGCTGGATAATTGTTTGGTCATCAAAATCTTGTGGTGCTTGACATACGTCAGCCAAGATAGGAAGAATGTCTTCAGAGAAGGTCTTCTTCGGACGACCACGCTTGTCTACGCTGTATGTGTAGAAACCGCTACCGTTTTTCTGACCGTATTTTTCAGCAACGTAAAGTGCATCAATCGCATCACGACCTTCTTTGCCCATACGCTCTGGGAAACCTTGCGCCATCACAGCTTGTGCGTGGTGTGCAGTGTCTAGGCCTACAACGTCTAGTAAGTAAGCCGGGCCCATTGGCCAACCGAACTTGCGCTCCATCACTTTATCGATCTTAGTGAAATCAGCACCGTCGCGTAGCAACATGCTGAAACCGCCAAAGTAAGGGAAAAGTACACGGTTAACGAAGAAGCCTGGGCAGTCGTTAACAACGATTGGGGATTTACCCATCTTCGCTGCGTAAGCAACCACGCGATTGATGGTCTCTTCTGAAGTTTGTTCACCACGGATGATCTCAACCAAAGGCATGCGATGCACAGGGTTAAAGAAGTGCATGCCACAGAAGTTTTCTGGGCGCTTCAGTGATTTCGCTAGCAGGTTGATCGGAATTGTAGAGGTGTTTGATGTTAGAACCGTGTCTTCACCAACCAAACCTTCCACTTCGCTCAGTACTGCTGCTTTTACTTTCGGGTTTTCTACTACTGCTTCAACAATCACATCCGACTGTTCTACACCCGCGTAATGCAGGCTTGGAGTAATAGAAGACAGAATACCTGCCATCTTGAATCCATCTAAGCGACCGCGTGATAAGCGTTTATTCAACAGCTTAGATGCTTCGTTCATACCTAGATCAAGCGATGCTTGTGCGATGTCTTTCATCATCACTGGCACGCCTTTTAGAGCTGATTGGTAAGCAATACCGCCGCCCATGATACCTGCACCAAGTACGGCTGCACGCTCAGTTGCTTTGTTTGCTGACTTACCCGCTTGTTTCGCTAAGCCTTTGATGTACTGGTCATTCAGGAATAAGCCAACTAATGCTTTTGCTTCTTCCGATTTCGCTAGCTTAACGAAGTGCTTACGTTCGATGTCGAGTGCTGCATCGCGATTGCTGCGTGCTGCTTCTTCAATCGCAATCACAGAAGTAATCGGAGCTGGGTAGTGAGGCCCTGCTTTTTGAGCAACTAAGCCCTTCGCCATGGTAAAGCTCATCATCGCTTCGAGTTTGCTTAGTGAAAGCGCTGATGTCTTTTGTTTACGGCGTAGCTGCCAGTCTAATTTTTCATTAGCAGCCAGAGAAACGGTATTGATTGCCGATTCTAGTAACTGGTCTGTTTCAACAATCGCATCTAACAAGCCAACTTTAAGCGCTTCATCTGCACGGCATGCTTTGCCTTGCGTGATAATTTCCATTGCGCTGTCAGCACCGATAACACGAGGTAGGCGCACACAACCACCAAAACCAGGCATGATGCCAAGTTTGGTTTCAGGTAGGCCAATGCTGGTGGTCTTGTCACCGATACGGAAATCGGTAGCGAGTACACATTCACAGCCGCCGCCAAGGGCATGGCCACGCATCATTGAAAGAGTTGGGACAGGAAGGTCTTCGAGCTTGCTGAAGATTGAATTAGCGAATCTTAACCATTCATCAAGTTCTGCTTCTGGCTTAGCAAATAGGCCAAGAAATTCAGTGATGTCTGCGCCTACAATGAACGCGTCTTTGTTTGAAGTTAAGATTAAACCACGTAATCCTGCGTGAGCATTAAGAGCATCTAACGCTTTATCTAGTGATTCTAAAGTAGCAAGGTCGAGTTTGTTTACAGAGGCTGGTGCACAGAAGCTTAATTCCGCAATACCATCTTGTAATTCCTTTACCTGTAGGGTGTTAGCTTGGTAAATCATTGTCTATCTCCATGACATACAATCCACGATTGTTTGAGAGAATCTTGTTATCTTTCTATTATTGTAGAATACCTGGTAAGACCAGTTATCTTAGTCTGTACCTCTGCTTGATTAATTTCAATACATTTTTTAAACAATTGTTTAACATTGTGCGATGGCACAGATCCTCTAACCCTTATTATTCACGCGTGATACACTTCGTCGCTCTTATTAACTAAGTTAACGATATGAATGAACAGCCTTATTTAATACCTTCTGCGTCGGCTCTGTTTGAAGAAGAGATAAAAAAGAGCGTCTTTATTACGCATCTTGCTCATACTCCAAGTGTTGAAGCTGCAAAACAGTTCGTAGAACAGGTGAAAAAAGAGCATTCTTCAGCACGACATAACTGTTGGGGTTTTGTTGCTGGTCGACCTGAAGACTCAATGCTTTGGGGTTTCAGTGATGATGGTGAACCCTCGGGTACAGCGGGTAAGCCTATCTTGGCGCAACTATCGGGCTCTGGTGTCGGTGAATTAACGGCTGTTGTGACGCGCTACTCTGGCGGAATTAAGCTTGGAACCGGCGGTTTGGTTAAGGCTTACGGCGGTGGCGTACAACAAGCTCTCAAGCTGCTTCAAACTATCGAGAAAAAAATAACCACAAAATTACGGCTAGAGTTAGACTATGGCTTTGTGCCGATCGCACAATCCATCATGGCTCAGCATCAGGCTGTTGAGGTCCAAGCGGATTATGGTGTTCAAGTTGAGCTTATTATTGAAATAGAGCTCCTTCAGGTAGATTCGTTTACCCAAACCATGATCAATAAAAGCGGTGCTAAGGCACTGGTAACGAAAGTCAAAGACAACTAGGAAGTGTGAAGCATTTCGCTTCGTTCAATAGCTCATGCAATTTCGCTCAATTATTCGAATCGTCGGATTATTATTAGCACTTTTTAGTGTATCAATGCTTGCTCCTGCGCTCGTCGCACTGATCTATCGAGACGGTGCGGGTGTGCCATTTGTGACGACTTTCTTCGTTCTCTTATTCTGTGGAGCAACTTGCTGGTTTCCCAACCGACGTTATAAGCATGAATTGAAAGCGCGTGATGGCTTTTTGATTGTTGTTTTGTTCTGGACGGTAATCGGCAGTGCGGGTGCTTTACCGTTTTTGATCGCTGATAACCCGAGCGTTTCGGTAACAGACGCTTTCTTCGAATCTTTCTCTGCATTAACCACTACAGGTGCGACGGTGATCGTTGGCCTTGATGATTTACCTAAAGCGATCTTGTTTTATCGCCAGTTTCTGCAGTGGTTTGGTGGTATGGGTATCATCGTATTGGCAGTAGCCATTCTTCCTGTACTGGGCATCGGTGGCATGCAGCTGTACCGTGCTGAAATTCCAGGTCCAGTAAAAGACAGTAAGATGACTCCGCGTATTGCTGAAACGGCAAAAGCACTTTGGTACATCTATTTGAGTCTAACGATTGCTTGTGCAGTGGCGTTCTGGCTAGCAGGGATGAGTTTCTTTGATGCGATCAGCCATAGCTTCTCTACTATTGCGATTGGTGGTTTCTCGACTCACGATGCGAGTATGGGTTATTTCAATAGCCCGGCGATCAACATGATTACCGTCGTGTTCCTGCTTATATCAGCATGTAACTTCTCTCTTCACTTTGCCGCTTTTGCTTCAGGTGGTGTGCACCCTAAATACTATTGGAAAGATCCTGAGTTCCGCGCCTTTATCTTTATTCAAGCGCTACTGTTTTTAGTATGCTTCTTATTGCTGCTTAACCATCACTCTTATGATTCGTACTACGATGCTTTCGACCAAGCCTTGTTCCAAACCGTGTCTATCTCTACGACCGCGGGTTTTACAACGACGGGTTTCTCAGAGTGGCCATTGTTCTTACCCGTACTGCTTTTGTTCTCTTCTTTTATAGGGGGATGTGCAGGTTCTACGGGTGGTGGTATGAAAGTGATTCGAATCTTACTACTTACTCTGCAAGGTGCTCGTGAAATGAAGCGTCTTGTTCACCCACGGGCTGTCTATACCATCAAGGTTGGCGGTTCTGCACTACCACAACGTGTTGTAGATGCGGTCTGGGGCTTCTTCTCTGCATACGCATTAGTGTTTGTGGTTTGTATGCTGGCTCTTATTGCAACTGGTATGGACGAGTTGAGTGCTTTCTCTGCGGTAGCGGCGACATTAAATAACCTTGGCCCGGGCCTTGGTGAAGTCGCGGTGCACTTTGGCGATGTGAACGACAAAGCAAAATGGGTACTTATCGTATCTATGCTGTTTGGCCGATTAGAAATCTTCACCTTATTAATCTTATTGACCCCTACGTTTTGGCGTAGCTAAGGACAACATTGTGGCAAAAGCTCTATTTTTGTATTCAAGCCGTGAAGGGCAGACCAAGAAAATCTTGAACTATATAAAAGAAGAAATGAGTGAGTTCGAATGTGAGCTTCAAGATCTGCACACTATTGGCAAGGTGGACTTTGCTCAGTACGACAGAGTGTTGATTGGCGCATCGATTCGTTATGGCCACCTTAATAAGAAGCTATATCAATTTATTGATGCCAACCTTACTCAGTTGCAATCAAGCAAGGTTGCGTTCTTCTGTGTTAACTTAACGGCGCGTAAAGAAGACCAAGGCAAAGATACACCAGAAGGCAGTGCGTATATTAAGAAGTTCCTTACCAAGTCTCCATGGCAGCCGACTTTAATCGGTGTATTTGCAGGTGCCCTCTATTACCCACGTTATAACTGGTTCGATAGAACCATGATCCGCTTTATTATGAATATGACAGGTGGTGAAACGGATACAACGAAGGAAGTTGAGTACACAAACTGGGAAAAAGTCTCTTTGTTCACTGAAAAACTGAAGAATATGTAAGATAAAAGCCTACTTTTGAGGCGTTTTGAGTTCTTTTTAATCGAACGAATAAAAAAACGAAAATAACTTAAAAAAGGGCTTGCCAGTGTGATCGAAATCTCTATAATGCCACCTCGCTGACACGGGATGGCTTCTTAGGAAACCAGAACGAATCAGCAAGCCAAATTAGCCAAGCCAATCGCTTGAAAAAAGTTTTGAA
>NZ_JBFRKQ010000064.1:972-46846 GCF_041469505.1 Vibrio sp. 10N.286.49.E11 | reverse complement strand
GATAAAACGTTTTGATATTCATCAACGAGTGCCCACACAGATTGATAGGTTTAAATTATTAAAGAGCTTCTCTTCGTTGTGACTTACATCACTTCGGAAGAGGCGGCCATTCTAGCGATTTAATTCTCAGTGTCAAACACTTATTTGGAATTAATTCCTACTTTCTAAAAGTAGAAGCGAATTATCGCTTAAAGCTAGTTGCCTTACTAACATTCTGTGCTGAAGCCTTGTGGCGTCTGCCGTGTCAGTGAGGCGGCATTATAGAGATATTCCTCACATTGGCAAGTGTTTATTAAAGAAAAATGTAAAAATAACGGTTAGATGACGAATAAACACTCAAAGCCTTATTTGTGCAAGTTTAACTACAAAGTACTTACAGAATAACCACAGACTTATCCACAATTGCTCTAATTTTCACCCTAGAAAACAAAAAAGCTGCCTTATGGCAGCTTTTTAAATGGCAATGAGTCTAAATCCCAGAGCCATATTGCTCTCCATCGTCTTCATGGAGACCACATTCTCGTTTTAGACCATTAAAACGGGTTTCTTCTTCAGTCATACCCGGTTCCCATTTCTTAGTAGTATGAGTATCTCCAACAGAAAGGTACCCCTGCTCACGAAGTGGGTGATAACTGAGACCATGCTCTTCTAAGTAATAATGAACATCTTTATTTGTCCAATCAATTACTGGCAAGAACTTAAACACACCATTTTGGATAGATAAGATAGGCAAGTTTGCACGCGATTGAGATTGCTCTCTTCTCAACCCAGAAAACCATGTCCCAGCCTCGAGCTCATCCAACGCTCTTCTCATCGGTTCAACTTTATTAAGCTTGTTGTACTTCTCTATCCCTTCTAGACCTTGCTCCCACAATTTCCCATATTGCGCTTCTTGCCAATTAGGGCTCTGTTGGGCGCGAAAGACTTGAAGGTTTAGAGTCAACTTCTGACTTAACTCATCAATAAAGCGATAGGTCTCCGGAAATAGATACCCTGTGTCAGTCAAAATAACCGGAATATCTGGTTTTGCTTGGGTCACTAGGTGCAACATCAATGCTGCTTGGATTCCGAAACTAGAAGACACAACATGTGTCCCTTCTAAATTATCTAAAGCCCACTTAACTCTTTCTAATGCGGTTAGCTGCTCTAACTCTGCGTTGATTTGTCCAAGACGAAGTATTTGCTCCGTCTTAGTCAATGCGAGTAGCTCTGCTAACTTCAGTTTTGAAGCGACAGAATTATGCATGCAGATCCCTCTTTGAAATTATCACCTCTTCGATGATGCCAGCTCGGATTGTAAAATCACCGAACCCTTCATTGTCGTTACGTTCCGTAGCCCAACGTCCCACCAGCGAATCAATCTCTTCTAAGATCTGAGCTGATGTGATGTTCTCTTTATACATCTTAGGGATACGAGTTCCGGCCTTGTTGCCACCTAGGTGCATGTTGTAACGCCCCGGAGCCTTACCCACTAAACCAAGTTCAGCCAACATTGCACGACCACAACCGTTTGGACAACCTGTGATTCGAAGGATGATGTTATCTTCTTCTGGTAATCCATGTTTTTTCAGAATGTCTTCAACATCCGTTACAAACTCAGGAAGAAAGCGCTCAGCTTCTGCCATTGCTAAAGGACATGTTGGGAAAGCCACACACGCCATTGAGTTTTTACGTTGCTCTGAAACAGCATCATCCATCAAGCCATATTGACGCGCCAGTTTTTCAATCTTGGCCTTTTGGCTCTTAGGTACACCTGCAACAATTAGGTTTTGGTTCGCTGTCATGCGGAAGTCACCTTTGTGGATCTTCGCTATTTCAGCAACACCTGTTTTCAGAGCTTTACCCGGAAAATCAAGTAAACGACCATTCTCGATGAATAACGCCAAGTGGTACTTACCATCAATGCCTTCCGCCCAACCAATGCGATCACCACGGCCAGTAAACTCATAAGGACGGCTTTCAGAAAATTCTACGCCTGCACGCTTTTCTACTTCTGCTTTGAATACATCAATACCAACACGGTCTAGTGTGTATTTGGTTTTTGCATTCTTACGGTTTGAACGGTTACCCCAGTCACGCTGAGTCGTTACCACCGCCGCTGCTACATCTAACGTTTTATCTAATGGCACAAAACCAAAGTCGTCAGCTTTACGTGCATAAGTAGAGGTATCACCATGTGTCATAGCAAGACCGCCACCGACTAACACATTAAAGCCCACCAGCTTTCCGTCTTCAGCAATAGCAACAAAGTTAAGATCGTTAGCATGGACGTCCACATCATTTTGCGGAGGAATGACAACCGTCGTCTTGAACTTACGCGGTAGGTAGTTGCTACCAAGGATAGGTTCTTCATCCGTTGTTTCTAGTTTTTCACCATCTAACCAGATTTCTGCATAAGCACGAGTCTTCGGTAATAGATGTTCACTGATCTTTTTCGCCCACTCGTAAGCTTCTTGATGAAGTTCAGATTCAACCGGGTTTGTCGTACATAGAACATTTCGGTTTACATCACCCGCTGTCGCAATTGAATCAATGCCAATGCTATTTAGCGTTTGGTGCATCAACTTAATGTTCGGCTTCAAGACACCGTGGAACTGAAACGTTTGACGAGTTGTTAGACGAATTGAACCGTAAGAGGTACTTTCGTCTGCGAACTTATCAATCGCCAACCACTGCTTAGGGGTAATGATGCCACCAGGCATACGAGCACGAAGCATGACGTTATGTAACGGTTCGAGCTTTTGTTTGGTACGTTCGTTACGAATATCACGGTCGTCTTGTTGATACATACCGTGGAAACGAATCAACTGAAAGTTATCAGCAGTAAAGCCACCTGTTATGCGGTCTTGGAGATCTTGTTCAATCGTACCGCGTAGGTTATTACTTTCACGCTTAAGACGCTCATTGTCAGCCAAAGGTCCAAGTACTTGACCTAGCACTTCTTGCTCTATTACTTGCTTGCTCATTAGTACACATCCCTTTGGTAACGTTTCGCTTTACGTAAATCATTAATATATTGTTCAGCTTGCTCGCGGCTCTGGTTGCCATGCTTTTCCGCTATCGAAACTAACGCTTCATGAACATCTTTAGCCATTCGAGTCGCATCGCCACAGACATAGAGGTACGCGCCCTCTTGCAGCCATTGCCACACCTGCTCTGCTTGTTCGATTAAACGGTCCTGAACATAAACCTTTTCTTTTTGGTCACGGCTAAAGGCAACATCGAGCTTAGTTAGCGCGCCAGACTTGAGGTACTTTTGCCATTCAACTTGGTATAAGAAATCTTGAGTAAAGGTACGGTCACCAAAGAACAACCAGCTTTTTCCTTCAGCATCATTGTTTTCACGCTCTTGAACAAAACTGCGGAACGGTGCGATACCGGTACCCGGGCCGACCATGATGATTGGTGTATTGTCGTCTTGTGGTAATTTGAAGTTATTGTTGTTCTCAACAAACACCTTCACTTCACCACCCTCTTCAAGACGTTGAGCTAAGAAGCTAGAAGCTCCGCCTAAACGAGACTCTTCGCCTTTTTGGTATTCAACCAAACCAACCGTCAAGTGAACTTCTTCATCTACTTCTGCTTGGCTTGATGCAATAGAATAGAGACGCGGTGTCAGCTTACGTAACAGGCCAATTAACTCATCAGCCGATAGCTTAGTTTTCTTCTCAGCTAAAACATCGACAACTTGAGTATTACCCGCGTATTCACGAAGCTTGTCTTTATCTTCCACCAGCTTGATTAACTTCTTGCTGCCCGATAACTCAGCAAACTTAGTCACAAGTTGAGGGTTTGAAGTGGTAATCTCAAATTTACTCACTAGCGCACTATGGATAGATAGATTCTCACCATCGACATCGACACTTTCGATACCCGATAACCCAACCTTAGAAAGAATCTGATTTGCGAGTTCTGAACTGTTTTCATACCATACGCCTAGCGCATCGCCGGGTTGGTAGGTAATGCCCGACTCATCAAGATCAATCTCGATATGACGAACATCTTTGCCCGAATCACGACCGGTGATCTTTTGGCTGGTTAATAGTGTCGCTGTATATGGATTTTGTTTGGTGTATTGCGAATGACCGGCAGCTGCTTGGCCTACTGGTAACTGAACGATATCAGCCTCGGCACCTGTCGATAGCGTCTCTTTTACTTGCTCTAATGCTTTAGCGCGCCATTCCGTTGCTGATTCTTCGTAATCAACATCACAATCAAGGCGGTCGACAAACGATTTCGCACCAAGCTTAGCGAGGAAGTTATCGAAGTCTTTAGCCGTTTGGCAGAAGAACTCATAGCTTGAGTCACCTAAACCAATCACACCGTATTGTAGGTTTGATAATTTTGGCGCTTTCTTCGATTGAAGGAATTCATGCAACTCAATCGCGTTATCAGGGGCTTCGCCCTCACCATTGGTTGAAGCGACGAAAATGACGTGTGTCTCTTTGGCTAAGTTCTTACCTTTATAATCACTCGCATCGAAAAGCTCGACGGCGATACCTAAGGCTTTTGCTTCTGCCTCTAGCGATTCAGCGACGCCTTTAGCATTACCGGTTTGAGAAGCGAAGATAATGCTGAGCTTACCCGCTGGCTTAGCCGCTACTGCAGCGGCCGCTTGAGCGATTGGCGCAGCAGCACCGACAGGCTGAGCTTGGCTCACTCCCCAAAGGTAACCACTGACCCATGCCAGTTGCTGTGAAGACAGTTCAGAAACAGTTTGCTGAAGATGACCCAATTGTTGGTCATTAAGTGGTGCTGCTAGCCCAGGTAACTCATTAGCCCCAGACTGTGCATTATTATTTTGTGAAGACTCTTTCTTATTTAAAGACATGGTCACGACATCCCTAATCATTGCGTGACGATAGATTAACCACTCCTTTTAATAACAAGAAAGAATAGAAAAGTATGTTTTATAACTTTTTGGAAGTAAAAACCGATTGAAACGCAAATTGACTTACTGGTTTTCAATACGCACTTGCTGAAAGCCAACCGCCATTGCCGACTTAGATGCCAAGTCTAAATCCGCGTAATGACATTCTTCACCATGAACATCAGTAAGCAGAACAAAGCCACCACCCATATGACGAAACTCCACAACCCAAGACCCTTCTTGAATTGAGGGCTCTATGATGGCTTCAACTAACAGGTTTTCTCTATATAAATTTCGTAATTCATTGAGTGTCATATTCCATCCCTTGCTTTGACCTCACTACATAGACCTTATAAGAATAGACGCAAATTGGCTCTCTGTATTAAGGATGGTCGAAAGTGATGAATGTGCTAACTAATTCCAGAAAGATATATACTCAAGTAACCAATAGATATAAAAAACGCCACTTAATAAAGTGGCGTTCTTAAAATTCGCTCTAAATTTGCTTTATATGGCCTAGAAGCGCACTTCAGCACCAGCAAACCAGCCATCGACCATAACAAAGCTCTTACCTAGTTCTGAGCTAAAGAACTCATCCGAATCTAAATCGATAACACGGTAACCACCACGCAGGGCAATTTCAGATTCTGATACAGGGATTCGGTACTGAACACCCGCCATCAAGTCAGTGCTCTTAATACCACTGCTATCACCGAACTCCATCGTACCAATGATATCGAAGTTGGTGTCCGGCACATTGATCTCTGCGTTACCGTAGAAGCTCCACGTGAACTCATCAAACGTCGATGTTTTCGCACCTGTTGCTTTTGGTTCAATGTAATTCGAGTTTGAGTATTGAGTAAACGTCACACCCGCATCGAAGTTCATCAGCTTGTGATCTAACAACGTGTAATAGAAGGTGTAATCGTACTTATCGAAAGCCAATGAATCTGCATCAACAGAAGTATAGCGAAAGCTAGCGTTTGGTAGCATCGGGGCATTATGCTCAAATGCGAAATACAACGAAGGTGAGTTAGAGTCATCATCTTGTCTAACTTCGTTTAGCTTTGTACTTCCCCACCACATATCGGCACCGACTTTAGCCGTGTAAGAAAACTCTTCTTCAGCAGACACTGCCGAGCTTAAAGATAGCATTCCCACTAAAGCAATTAATGGCATTTTATTCATTTGAGATAGCTCCAATTCCATATCGTTGTGCTAATTGTATGCACATTCATAGATTATTGGGGAAAATTCTACCACACATCTTAAATTCTAAAACGATAAACCGCTGACGAGTAAAGATTTGACGGCACGATGACCTTAGTAACGTCTCTGGTTAGAACTGTGTACAAAATTTTTGAAAAACCACACACCGATTGCAATCACGATCAACCAAGGCAGTAACTTAAACACGACGCCCATCATACCTAAGACCAACATGACTAATAACGCCACTCCGGTTGCAGCCAATACCGTCATAAACGTAATACCAGTGACAAGTAGAGTCGCAACGAAAATAAGAACAAATATTAATTCAAACATAATGGTCTCCCTAATGAGTTAATGACCTATCTTTCCTACTTTCTAACATTGCAGCTTCCATACCAAGTATGCCAACCCTATAAAATCCTTATTTATCAGATAAATAAAAAGCCACACATCTTCATGCGTGGCTTTTCGGAAACTTATAGTGGTAAATTTAACCTCTAGTGGCGAATTTAGCCTTAAGTTTTTAACTTAGAGGGAGCTTAAACATTTAGCTCTTTAGGGATCTTAGCCAATGCTGTTTGCATCACTTCAATACCTGCACCTTTCTTATGTGCGTTTTCACTGATGTAGCGACGCCATTGTCTTGCGCCCGGCATGCTTTGGAACAAACCAAGCATATGACGAGAGATGTGTCCTAAGCTTGCACCATTTGAAAGCTCACGCTCAATGTACGGGTACATTTCTTCAACCACTTGTGAGCGCTTCTTAATTGGCGTGTCTAAACCAAAGATCTGCTGATCAACTTCAGCCAAGATAAACGGGCTATGGTAAGCCTCACGACCGATCATCACACCATCAAGGTGTTGCAAGTGCTCTTTAGTTTGCTCAAGAGTAGTAACGCCACCATTCACGGCAATCACCAGATCAGAGAAATCTTTCTTGATTTGGTATGCACGATCGTAATCTAGCGGTGGGATCTCACGGTTCTCTTTCGGGCTAAGGCCACTCAACCACGCTTTACGCGCGTGAATAGTAAATTGTTCACAGCCGCCTTTTTCAGAAACCGTCGAAACAAACTTAGTTAAGAACTCATAAGAGTCTTGGTCGTCGATACCAATACGCGTTTTCACGGTAATTGGAATATCAGTGACTTCTTTCATCGCCGACACACAATCTGCCACCAGCTCAGGCTCAGCCATTAGGCAAGCACCAAAGCGACCGTTCTGAACTCGGTCTGAAGGGCAACCGACATTAAGGTTGATTTCATCATAACCACGCTCACCAGCAAGCTTGGCACACGCCGCCAAATCAACCGGGTTTGAACCACCGAGTTGAAGTGCAAGAGGATGTTCTTGCTCGTTATATTCTAGAAAGTCGCCCTTACCATGTAAGATCGCGCCCGTTGTTACCATTTCCGTGTACAGAAGAGTCTGCTGAGAAAGCAAACGGTGAAAGTAACGACAGTGGCGGTCAGTCCAATCGAGCATGGGTGCAACGGATAAGCGGTTAGCCGCGTATTTACTAGTATTGTCAGGTTTCATAAGGTGTTACTCGAAATCTATACACTGTATATATATACAGCAATTTGCTAGAGTTGCCCCAAACTCACCCTTTCAGTACGCATATAGTACGTATCGATGGAGTAGGACGAATGGCATCATTTAGCATTAAAAAAAGAACACTAAAAAGCGGTGAATCACGCTTCACAGTGGACATTGTAGTCAAAAAGAATTCGGCGATTATACACAGGGAATCGAAAACATTCAGGAAAAAAGAACTCGCTAGAACCTATGCAAACAAGCGGGTTCTTGAGCTAGAAAACCCTGACGAATCCGGACAGAAATCCGTACCGCTGTACGTACTTCTGGACAAGTTTATGGAAGAGCCTGATTTATGGGATAAAACAGGGCGAACGAAGCAATACGTTATCAAGCTTCTTCGAGACTGCGACATATCCAAGGTTGAAAGCGACAAGCTAAGAACTAGCGATTTAATCCAACACTGTAAAAACTGGAAAGGTGGAGGAGCTGGCGGTGCAACGGTCTATCACGATGTTGCTTACCTCCGTTCTGTAATGAAAAAGTCTAAGCCTGTCTTCAACGTCGACACCAATCACCAGATATTTGATGAAGCCGTACCCGTCCTGATTGATATGGGATTAGTCGGCAAGAGTCAGAAACGAACACGTCGCCCAACGTCTGAAGAACTAAAACTCTTAAAGCTTGGATTAGAACAACGTGAATCTTTCCGGCCAAACGGCACAACTCGAACCCCATTCACCGACATTCTTGAGTTCAGCATTCTTACTTGTATGCGAATAGGTGAAGTCTGCAAGCTGCGTTGGGAAGACCTCAACCAAGAACATAAAACGATACTCGTCAGAGACAGAAAAGACCCAAGGAAGAAAGAAGGCAATCACATGATAGTGCCCTTGCTTGGTGAATCATTTGAGATCGCACTAAAACAACCGAACAAAGGCGAGCTTATTTTCCCGTACAACTCACGAAGTGTTAGCGCAGGCTTTCAACGAGTTAGAAACGAGTTAGGTATTGAAGACTTGAGGTACCACGATTTACGCAGAGAGGGAGCAAGTCGGTTGTTTGAGAAAGGCTACTCTATTGAAGAAGTAGCGCAGGTTACAGGACATAGGAATTTAAATATCTTATGGCAGGTTTACACTCAGCTGTTTCCGCATAAATTACATACAAAACATCTAAAGTAAGGTTGATTTCACTTTGTTATCTTACGGTAAAATAACGTACAAATTAGTTGACTTTTTATCCTATGCAGACGAGAATCCATTTTGTACGGAGAGTGACCGTACAAAATTTTATTCATAAAATAGTTAACCAAATAGATAATATTCCATTTAGGTATATACATATAGTTGGAGTTTCCGCTGCGCGTTAAGGCGCAAGGAGTAAAAGATGAGTGCATTAAAAAAAGAGAGAGTTGAATTTCGCCTATCTGAAAGTGAAAAAAGCGCTTTAGAAGAAGCAGCGCTACTTTCAAATACTACAGTTAGTAAATTTGTATCAGAAACAACAGTAGCTAGAGCTCAAGAAGTTATTAGCGAGAGAAAAAGGTTACAAATACAAGCAAAGCAATGGGATTCTGTCATGGAAGCGTTAGAAAATCCTGCAGACCCTACAGAGCTGATGCAAGAAATTATCGGAATGTCATTGGAGGAAACTTGGACGGTAAAGATCAAAAATTAGAAGTCGAACGCTTTGATCCTGAAGCAACGTATGATTTTACGCAATTTGATTGTGGTGTGTGTTCGTTAAATGAATATTTAACGAAGAACTTAGCTAAAGAACACGAACGAAGGGTTTCAATCCCGCACCTATGTGTCACACAAGGTGAAGAAGGACAACCGAAAAGAGTTGTCGGTTATTTCACTTTAGCTAGCAGTTCGTTTGAAAAGAAACACATATCAAACAAAGAAAGACGTAAATTCCCCTATAGTTCAGTTCCTTGCATACTGCTAAGTAAAATAGCAGTATGTAAGTCTGTTCAAGGGCAGGGTCTAGGCAAGTGGCTTCTTGGTCGAGCAATCCGTCAAGCATTCCTTTCCTCAAGAGATGTAGGTGTATACGCATTATTTCTTCATGCCAGAGAAGGGCGAGAAGAGTTCTATATAAAAGCGGGGATGATCCGCTCAAAAGAACAACCTAATATGTTTATCTACTCTTTGAAGCAATATGAGAACAGTTTGAAGAAAAAACTGCTAAATTCATAAGCTTAATTAACTTCTCAGATAAGCGACCTATAATAAGGTCGCTTTTTCATGCTTGTAATCATGTTGAAGTTCAAACTTTATTTTGTTCTTTCAAGCCGAATTAATCTCTCATCCATTTTTTCCATCATCAAGCGCAGCCACTTAACATCAGTTTTGAGTGTGATACCTACACC
Source organism: Vibrio sp. 10N.286.49.E11 (assembly GCF_041469505.1). NCBI lineage: Bacteria > Pseudomonadati > Pseudomonadota > Gammaproteobacteria > Vibrionales > Vibrionaceae > Vibrio > Vibrio sp. 10N.286.49.E11. Next base: position 36,849 of record NZ_JBFRKQ010000064.1, on the reverse strand, counting down.
AACCCCGCTAGACAAGGCACTGACCACTGCGATAATTAGTGTTTGATACTCTGCCATTACTTGAACTCATTGCGTAGGGTTTCCCATAGGCCAAATACTATTGGAGCACTTGCGCCAATAATACCTCCGAGTTGAACACCGTCTGCCGATACGCTCGCGGTGATAAGTTCAGGGTGCCAGTTACCAAAGCAGCTCCCGCGCCAAGTAACGCTAAACCCTTTTTAGTGGAAGGAGCAGATCATTTTCTTCTGTTCACTTTCTATGACGCGGACTTAAATAACCAACTTTTCAAGTTCGATTCGGTGAGAGGCTTTTCCTTTACTGTGCTTTACCCATAAACGCTTTGGTTGGTATCCATTGGCACGGACCTCAACATCATAATTACCCTCTGGCAATCGCATACCGGCTTGGTACCTAGGCTTAATATTCATTATTCGAACCTTAAAACCCGGTTGGTTCTGTGCATTTGAATTGATGTACATAGGAAACTCCGTTTGGGCTTCATTATTGTTTTTAGCTGAACTCACCGGTTCGCTCTCAGCACGCTGAGTTAAATAACGAGCAAAAACACCATCCAACTCCGCTACCGAATGCTCCAAAGAGGTAGAAAACCCATCAGTAATACGCATACTTTTGTCTATTTGAGCGCCAAGTGGATGAATCAACGGTTGAGTATGTATCACCCAACGAACGGCATAAGAAGCCGACGGAGATAGTGTGTCACTGACTTGCTCTAAGAAAAAGCCAATCGTTGAGTCCGTTTGAGTGTACTTGGATGAAAATACATTCACAGGCACAACAAGAATAACGAATATGACGATAAACGAGCTGCCTATATTCAGAGCCTTGCTCTTCAAGTTCGGTGCTGGCCGTGGTTTATGGTAATTCATCAACACGATAAATTTTCCTGGCAGCTTAAACACCGTTAGGACAACGAGAAATAGCGATAGTCCCATTGATATTGGCGGCACAATGATAGAACGCAATGCCGCTTTGCCTTGTTCAGCATAAGGGCCATCATCAGCAAACTGAGCGCGTGACGCCTCAATATAACCTAGCCAATAATCTCTCTCACGCCTCACATTTGGAACAATAACCTGTTGGTAAAATTGCTTATTATTCCACGTCGCCATCATGGGCTCGACGTAATAACGTTCGCCCATACGATTCTTTATTTGTTGCTGAACTTCGGCTACTTTTTGAAAATCATTCCAAGATAAGTTCGGTTCAATGTCGTAACCCCGCTGCTTTGCCTCGGCATGCCAACGAGCTTTGGTGTCCTTCATAACTTTGTTTCTGACTGCATTTTTAAACACGCTAATTTGGTTTATTTGCCAATTGGAGTCTAAATGGATCCCCTTTCGATGAACTTGAGTACGAACCTTACTTGCTGTTGTAGAGTGGGAGCGAAACTCCGACATAGAGTCGATTCCCATAGGATAACCGGTCTCTTTTAAGAACTGTTTTTGCCACACTGCCAGTATTCGTGGTGTGTAATGAGCGACACTATTGGTATACGTTTTATCTTGAATGGCTTCTCCAGCTTGCCCTGTCGCCTGCTCAATACCGGCTTGGATAACTGATAAGCCTAGAGAACCGAATGCTTCCCCCCAAGATGTTTCACCTTTCGTTCGTCGAAAGGTTTTCTCTAACCAATAATCCATCGGTTGGTGGGGAATCGAGTTATCTTTTAATAAGCGTTCATAGCGATCTTCAATGCGGCTGATACAATTGGCTCTTGAGCTTCCTTTGCGTTTATAACAGCGTTCTTTATCATCAAATAGGTCAAAAATAGGTTGTGCAACTCTTTGTGCTCTCGCCTCTGCTCTCGTTAAATAGGCCTTACTCGCCTGTTGATAATCACGATACCCCGTCGCGACGGTCGACTCGACCTCTTCCCACGCTTGATTGGCCTTTTGATGGCGAGACTCTACCGTCTGATTATACGCCCCAACATGTTTTTGATATTGATGCCACGATTGCTGAACTTCACTCCGTAATACTTTATAGTTCGCATAGTGCTCATCGAAATTGGCGTTTGCTCGATTTTGAATATAACGATCCAAAATTTGAACTTTCTTATCATCAATATGACTTAAGAATGCATCATTGCTGTAAACCAACCCACCGATCAAAGCGAGAAAAGTCATTTCTGACGACTCGGTACTCGCCTCTGAGTTATAAGGGATCCCTTCGATATTAATCGCATTCATCGCTAAACTAGATCGCAGTACAGAGGAAAAGAAAGCCTCCTGTCTCTGCTTTGCACTACTCCGTTCAATCAACCATTTATCTATTACCGCCTTTTGACCAAAAAAAACCGTTGGCCAAACCAAAGCTGTAATCACGACCAACGATGAAATAGCGCGAAACTTCGTCGTGGTCAGCCATCCTTTAAGTAGAAAATCCGCAACAATTAAAGTCACCCCGATCCCTGAGATGGTTCGGCCAAATAGCTCCGTTTTATGTAATTGAGCATCACTAACATCGATTCCACCCGCAATTTCAACCAACTTGGCGTTGAAAGCGACTTCAGGAAAAAGATAAAGAAGTGAACAAAAAAACAACAAAACAGCCAACCATTTCGGCTTCTTATTATTTGTGGTTATTACGTCCTGGCTAGGAACTGGTTTCATCTTAACGCTTCCATAATTTGTCTATCCCTGTTCTCATCAAACATCATTTTTCTGTCGGCATCGAAATGCTGATCGCATCGTTACTTAAATTTAAATCTTCATCTTGAATATCAAACAGCACTGCTGGCTTCGCGCTCTGCGTTGTTTGCGTTCTTTTTTTCACACCTTTCACGCTAGCAGGCTTGGAATATGACACACTCCTAATGAGACCTCGGTTAGTGATGTAATGGCCATCTTTGAGGTAATCTATTTGTTCATAGAGTCGGTGAAAATCAGCGTCATTGGGTAGGCCAGCAACGGTTTCGCCTGCTAACGTTGTGGGTTGGTAGCCATTTGATTGAACGACAAGCTGTGGAGCAAGCTGCTGACAAATAGAGAACTTACTGGTATCCATGATCGCCTCATCTGGCAGAGGTCGACCTGCCTTAGCTAACGAGACCAATTGATCTTGGTGGTAATCCGTTCCGTTAATCGTATAAGTCACCACCTTCATGCCTTGCGCTTTCGCACGGCTGTAAATTGTCGCATATTGTCGGTAACTTCTTATATCAACATGTAATCCACTATTGGGGCCAAGTATTCGTTTTACCGTTTTAGCGGAATGTTTGGGCTTATGCTTACGATAACGCCCCTCCATAGCAAAGGCGCGATCGATATTCTTTTTATTTTCCTGATAATAATCATCAGAACCCATGCCTCGTTTTGCATCCCGCTTAAACTGAGCAACCGACGTCGAATGAGGCTCCCATACATACCCAAGATAAACACTTGAATTGATTTCCCGCATTTTTTTCAGAACGTCCATATCCATTGATGAATAAAAATAGTTTCTATAGGGGAGACTTTGTCTGGCCATTTCGTCGAGTTTAAACAAATCTTCCATGGAACCATCTGATGTTTTTATTTCAATATTAAGGGGTTGTTCAATCGTTGCGTAATGGTACCAATCATTCACGGCTTCATTGAAATAAGCGGGACGATACCCATCTAATGTTCCGTCAGGGCTCCTTCCACTCAGAGAGTTCCACTCACTACTCTTCATACGACTCACGCGATATCGCTTACCATCACTACGAGCGGTTGCTCTTCCTGTTTCTATGTCGTGATGTACAACCCAATCTTTATCACGCGTCAGCATCACATCAATTTCTGCTCCATCAAAACCACTTACCGCCGCCATTTGAATCGCATTACGAGAGTTTTCAGCATAATTAGAGCTGCCACGGTGGGCGATAACATCAATAGGGCACTGTCCTTTGATGTAAGAGATATCCCCTCCCATGGTTTGATAAAGATTGCGCGATTTTAACGCCAACTGCATATCACGAAACATTTCTCGCCCCTCTGCTGAGTTATGATTCGAGATTAGTTTTGCATCTGCAGGTAATCCAAGCCCTCGCTCCAAGGTTGGTTGTGGTGGTGTTACTTTATCTGTAGATGAACATCCCTGAATAAGAGCAATAGTAGTGACAAGCAGCCCTCTTGAAAGCGTGGTTACACGTGAAGGTGGTGAAAACATGAGATCCTTATCCGTTGGTAGCTTATATGTGACATAACTGGGTTTCACACGCTGAGCACGACAAAGTCGGCCTCCAAGCACGGAGACCGCAAAGTGCTAATATATGATGACTCCAACCATTGATTTCGATTGTTGATATGTTGTTTGAGTGGACGTATTTAATGGTTTAATTTGATTGAAAGCAAAGGCTCAAAAACTCATAAATACAAATCATGATTACATTATTTCATCAAATAATAATTGAATAAGCCCTTGTTCATCTGGGATGTCATACCCCTTTCGACATGGATAAGCCAAACCATCTGTGAAGTTCAAAAACGAAAAGCTATTGTCTATGCTTTCGCTCCCCTCTTCATCCTGCCATGGTTCAATAGTACTGTTCTGTTTAGTCACGATATAACCACACGAATTGACAGGCATCTCGGTCTTACGATTTAAGACTATCTTATGATTGGAATTATTGTAGTGATTTACTCGAATCTTACCGGCTAACGCTAGATATATCGCCCCTGCGGCGCCCAAAAGCAAAGTATGGCCGATAACTTTACCTGTCGCACTCGCTACGGCGATTCCAACATTAGCAGTCGCACTCGCGATGCTTTGACCTCGGTTTCCATAACGGTCTGTAGAATACACGTAATCCACGCTATGTTTTCTTTCAACGCGAGCACGTTGTCTGACAGGAGTATGGTTTATGTACTCTTGACCACCAAAAGCATCAAAGTTGTGTATTAATACCGGAACACAATGATAAGTTTCTCCATTCCAGTTCACTACACGAGCCTTCATTTGCCATGGATAATACTCTTCATCTAAATATTTCTTACATAAAGCTGGTAACAAATGGCTAAGTAACGCTGTGTTGTGATCGCTCTGCGCCATGTTGTACAGTCCTTGCGTTATTGATCGGGCCTGCTCTTGATCTCCTGATCTTGCGGCAACGATAAAGAGAATGACCTCGCCCCAAAAAGTATCGTTGATCAAGTAGTCAACCGGCAAATTATCGATTTCGATTAAAGCTCGTGGAACATCTTCATCGGACAAAGCCTCCAATACTGCAGACAAGTGATGCACGCGATCTTGAGGCTTTGCAATAGGTTCGTAATATGCGTCCCATCGTTCAACAAAGGTCTTCCAACGCATTATTTTTTTAAACTCCTCAGTTACTCCTTCCGTGGTGAGTAACTTAGGTTCAATATATTTTGCAATGTGCTTTTTATGACCGTCTCGCTTTTTCATCGCCTTTGTGTAAATTTTGCTATCAGACTTGAATAAGTGCAGTGCTAAACCATAGCTTTCATACCATTCACCAAGGTTAAGATGACTACTTTCTAATGAAGCTTTAGCCAAAGCGTCAAAATGCTTTTTCATTTTATTCCCTTCCAATTTGACGACTTAAATAAAGATAAAGGCGATGACTAAAATAATAGCTGCGGCTATAGCCAGTTTGATGTATAGCTCATTTTTTTTAACTCTTGGTTCTTCCACTTCTTCAAGCTTATCCCTCATGGCCTTAAAGTCATCCAAACGTTGTTGATAACGTTTTTCTCTTTGATTATAGATGGACAACAGTTTCAGAAATGATTCTTTGTTTACTTGCTCCACAGCTTAACTCCAAGAATTTGAAATTAAAGACTAAAACTCCAATACACCATGACAAGCTCATGTTGACAGGAGGGGTCAATAGTCTTCTTCTAGTCTATATTAGGCATCGATTTTAGCGAATAAGGAACAATATGCGATAAGAAATGTGATTTAAAACAGCACATTATTGTAAGAAAAATTAATTGAGCTAAATTGAACTCAAATGAAGATGTCATATCAACTTTACCTCATACTTTTTTATAAACCCATTCACCAGATCTCTAATTCAACCTCATTAATCAGTTATGCCTTGAGTCACACTGTCATTTTGAGTTACCTTGTCTTATTCAAAGTCGTGGGTCACAATACGCTCTGTACCTGACTTTAATAGAAATCATTGGCTCCCAAAACGTAGTAACCTAGAAATAAGGTTTGATTAGGGATGTCCGATTGAATGGTGAAAAATTTGGACCACACATTAATAGAGCAAGTTGAAGGGATATGCGCATCGCGAGGCGTTAGATTAACACCTCAAAGAAAGCGAGTGTTTGAGCTCATCCTCTCTAATAAAAAAGCCTCCAGTGCTTATGAATTATTAGAGCAGTTGAAAGTCAGTGAACCGCAAGCCAAGCCACCTACAGTATATCGCGCTTTGGATTTCTTGTTGGAGCAAGGTTTCATTCACAGAGTTGAGTCAACCAATAGCTTCATATGCTGCTGCTCTTGCAATGCCAACAAACATTTCTCCCAACTACTGATCTGCGATAAATGTGGCACTGTGATAGAACTGCAGGACGATGCGCTTGTCACCCTACTCGCCAGTAACGCTGAGAAGCATGGCTTTCAATTGACGAATCATGTCATTGAATCGCATGGCATTTGCCAATCTTGCTCCTCCGAGATGAAAGAATAAGATTATAGAAGAACATTATGCGCGCTGAATTTGTAAACCCGTTTTTAGCTTCTTTGATGAACGTATTAAAAACGATGGCTTCTCTAGAATTGAAGCCACAAAAACCGAGAGTTAAGAAAGATGAAATCGCTCGTGGTGATGTATCCGGCCTAATTGGTATGGTGGGTACACAATCTCGTGGCTCTATGTCGATCACCTTTGATGAAGGTCTCGCTCTCGAAATCATGGAAAACATGCTTGGTGAACGACCAAACGGCCTCAACGAAGAAGTGACCGATATGGTGGGTGAAATCACTAACATGGTGACTGGCGGTGCGAAACGTATTCTTGCGGAAAGCGGTTTTGACTTCGATATGGCAACACCAATCGTGGTTTCCGGTAAAGGTCATACGATTCGTCACAAGTGTGATGGGGCAATCATCATCATGCCTTTCTCATCTCAATGGGGTAATGCTTTCATCGAGATCTGTTTCGAATAACAGCTGTTTATTTCTAGCAGTACTGAGTATCAACTCAAAGAAGGTTGGCATCATGCCAGCCTTTTTTATTACCTGCGATTTAACCAATGCTTGCTATACAGATACAAAAGCGCCAACCCGAAGGTTGGCGTTTTTTTGGTGCTATCAACTCAATTAAGCTTTAAGCGCTTTAAATGCGTTGATTAGACCGTTAGTTGAGCTGTCGTGAGACGTTACTTGAGCATCGTCAGCAAGCTCTGGAAGAATTTGGTTTGCTAGTTGCTTACCAAGTTCTACACCCCATTGGTCGAAGCTGAAGATGTTCCAGATAACGCCTTGAACGAAGATCTTGTGCTCGTACATCGCGATTAGGTTACCTAAAGAGCGAGGGTTGATTTGCTTAACAAGAATAGAGTTCGTTGGACGGTTACCTTCAAATACTTTGAAAGGTACAAGCTCAGCCACTTCTTCAGCTGTTTTGCCAGCCGCTAGGAATTCAGCTTCCACTGTCTCTTTTGTCTTACCGAATGCTAGTGCTTCAGTTTGAGCAAAGAAGTTAGACATTAGCTTCTGGTGGTGATCAGATGCTGGGTTGTGACTGATTGCAGGAGCAATGAAGTCTGATGGGATCAGCTTAGTGCCTTGGTGAATCAGTTGGTAGAAAGCATGCTGACCGTTTGTACCAGGTTCGCCCCAGATGATAGGACCTGTTTGGTACTCTACCGGGTTGCCTTCACGGTCTACAAACTTACCGTTTGATTCCATGTTGCCTTGCTGGAAGTAAGCTGCAAAACGGTGCATGTACTGGTCGTAAGGTAGAATTGCTTCTGACTCAGCGCCGTGGAAGTTGTTATACCAAATACCGATAAGCGCAAGGATTACTGGAATGTTGCTTTCAAACTCAGTTGAAGCAAAGTGGTTATCCATCTCATGAGCACCTTCTAGTAGCTCAACGAAGTTATCGAAGCCAACAGATAGTGAGATAGAAAGACCGATTGCAGACCATAGTGAGTAACGACCACCAACCCAGTCCCAGAATTCGAACATGTTGTCAGTATCAATACCAAACTCAGCGACCGCAGTTGCGTTAGTTGATAGTGCTGCGAAGTGTTTAGCTACGTGTGCGTTGTCACCCGCTTCAGCCAAGAACCAATCACGTGCAGAGTGCGCGTTAGTCATTGTTTCTTGAGTCGTGAATGTTTTAGATGCCACTAAGAATAGCGTTGTTTCTGGGTTAAGAGGCTTAAGTGTCTCAACGATGTGAGTGCCATCTACGTTAGAAACGAAGTGCATGTTTAGGCGAGTTTTGTATGGCGTTAGTGCTTCAGTCACCATGTATGGACCAAGATCCGAACCGCCGATACCGATGTTTACAACATCAGTGATCTCTTTACCTGTGTAACCTTTCCACTCACCAGAAACGATGCGGTGTGTGAACAGTTCCATTTTTGCTAGTACAGCGTTAACTGCTGGCATTACGTCTTTGCCGTCAACCATTACTGGCTTGTCGCTACGGTTACGTAGAGCAGTGTGAAGTACTGAACGACCTTCAGTCTTGTTGATTGCATCACCACCGAACATTGCTTCGATTGCAGACTTAACTTCAGTCTCGTTCGCAAGAGCAAATAGGTGCTGCATAGTTTCAGCATCGATAAGGTTCTTAGAGTAATCCACTAAGATGTCAGAGCCGAAACGAGTAGAAAAGCTCTCGAAACGCTTTGCATCTTGAGCAAACAGCTCTTTCATATCCATATCTTGAGCAGACTCAAAATGTGCCGTTAGAGCTTTCCACGCTTGTGTTTGCGTTGGGTTGATATTTTTCAACATGGTATCTATCCCGATGTTACTGTAGGTTTTATTCTAAACGTCACCTGGGTGATGAATAGAACCCCCGATTAGGCGAAAGTTTATATTTTTCTGTGATGACCAAACCGCGTCACCACTGAAAGATTCTTTGTAATTTTTTTTCACGACGTATTATGCCGTATATGAAGAGCGCCACCTTGAGATAAATCAGGATTCGATTTCCTGATAGAGAGATCGATGCTGACTCAGGCTCTAACATAATTAAATGTGAGCGATAGCTGATAAATTCAAGTTCAAAAGATAGCGTTAAACCACTTTTTTTCCAAACACATTATAAAGGATGGCGTATGTGGATTCAGAAGACTGTACACCTAAATGCAAGAAAGCGTGGATTTCATCTCATTACTGATGAAATTGAACAACAGATACACGATATCAATTCTCTATCTGTTGGTTTATTACATCTTTTTATCCAACATACCTCTGCCAGCCTCACGCTAAACGAGAACGCTGATCCTACCGTCCGTACCGATATGGAGTCGCACTTTAATAAGTTTGTCCCAGAGCGAGCGCCCTACTACAGACACACCTATGAAGGTGATGATGACATGCCTGCCCACATTAAAGCATCGACACTTGGCACCAGTGTGACAATACCAATTAGCAATGGTCGTTTAGCTTTAGGAACATGGCAGGGTATTTACTTAGGAGAGCACCGAGATTGTGGTGGAAGCCGAACTGTGATTGCTACGATGCAAGGTGAGTAGACTGCTTGAAAACAAGATCTCCTTAATAAAAACAATATCTTGTTAATAAAAAAGAGTGGTGTGTTTCCACGACCACTCTTATAAAAATAGTATTTGGCCTACTGTAGGCCGAAAGGTTTAGAAGGGCTGGTTTATCATAACCCTAAAGGCCCCTTCGTCACCACCTCGCGCCAACTCAGCACGTACAACAATACCTTCCACTTGGAAACGCACCGCGCCACCTAAGCTCCATTTCATGTCCGAGTGCAGTGTTTTGATGTCGTACTCATCGGCAACGCGCCCTAATTCAGCAAACGCTACCCATTGCCACCAAGGCAAATCGTAGTAGTTTATCAGTGGGATATCGCCAAGTGGTTGCCAGTCAGGAAGTACTCGGTACTCAGCAGAATAATGAACTGCAGAGCGACCGTGATAACGACCTCCGGTATAACCTCGTAAACGATACAAGCCACCCAATCGAGCTTGCTCCGTTTCTGGTGGGCGAGCACAATCTTGCCCAGAGCAGTTATCCCACGTTGGCGTGTCAGCGGTATAGAAATCAAATGCTAAAACTTGTTGATCGAATAAGTCCCCTAAAGGACCTAAAGCAAAGTACTGGCTATTTTGGAAGGTCCACTTAAGCCACAAGTCATCGTTAGACCAACTCTCTGCGCCAGTGGTGAACTCAAGGTTACTGTGAGAACCTCTGGTCGGGTTGCGTGTGCTATCACGGTTATCCCAATCAAACGCCAAACTAAAGCCTGTTGCCTCTTCGGTATTATTTAAACCTTCCAACTCACGAGCAGTATAAAAAGGCGTAAATAGAATCGAACTGACACCCGATTCGATTGGCGAAGCAAAGCTCACATCTTTGATTGGCTGAAAAGCACCGAGTAAACCGTGTTCTGCAACGTTGCCCCAAGGTAGCAAATACTTAAACTCAAACTGATAGTTTTGCTCTAAGCCATCAGCAATGGTTTTGTCATCGATAGATGAATCATTATCGCCTTGAGAACCAATGTAATACGGGTTGTCGTTGAAGCGCGCTTGATACATCTGAGTGCTAAACAATACGTTCTCAGACAAGGCATAGTTAAAAGCCGATAGAAAACCGACGTAACTGTCTTTGTCTGAATACAAAGCCATACCAAACAGAGCCGCTTGAGGTTGCCAAACACCCTTTGCGACACCCGCAACCCCAACGGTATTGCCCATGGTTTCAGTACTGAAATAGAAAGGAACAAAAGCGGAGTCTTTTTCTTCACTTAGAACAGAAGAAGAAAAGCTGACACCAGTTACTGCCATTGCAGACATTAACCAGTATCGAGAAGTTCGCTTGAACATATCTATTTTACGTATTCCATTGCCACGCGAGACGTCAGTTTAGTCACGAGCTCGTAAGCGATAGTGCCGATATGTTCAGCCACTTCTTCTGAGGGTAAGTCTTTACCCCAAAGCGTCGCCTCGTCACTCACTTTATCCGTAGCATCAGGACCAAGGTCAACTGTTAGCATGTCCATGGACACACGCCCTGCGATTGGTACTTTTCGACCGTTAACGAACACTGGAGTGCCGTTAGGTGCAGTACGAGGATAACCATCACCATAACCAATCGCGATAACACCAACCTTGGTATCACGTTCGCTGGTCCAGTTTCCGCCATAACCCACACTTTCACCGGCTTTCACATCGCGAACCGCTATCAGGTGTGAGGTCAGGGTCATCACAGGCAAAAAGCCAAGCTCTTGCGCCGATTTATCAACAAACGGAGAGACACCATAAGAGATGATTCCGGGGCGAACCCAATCAAGATGACTGTCTGGCCAAGCGAGTAAACCCGCAGAGGCAGCAAGTGAACGCTCCCCTTCACAACCTTCAGTAAGCGACAAGAAAAGCTCTGTCTGTTCAACGGTGGTTGCTCTATCCAGTTCATCAGCACAACCGAAGTGGCTCATGTAACGTAGAGGTTTGGCAACATTCGCACATTGATGCAAACGCTCAACAAAGTTTTGGTATTGCTCAGGGCGAACACCTAATCGGTGCATACCACTGTCGACTTTTAGCCATACCACAACGGGTGTTTCCAAATCCGCATTCTCTAGCGCGCTTAATTGCTCTTCACAATGCACCACCGTTTGAATGTTATTGGTCACCAAGATTGGCAAATCGCCCGAAGAGTAAAATCCTTCCAGCAACAAAATAGGTTTAACAATGCCACCAGCACGAAGTTGTAACGCTTCTTCAATACGCGCCACACCAAAAGCATCAGAGCTTTTTGAATGCTTGGCTATATGCAGTAAGCCGTGTCCGTAGCCATTGGCTTTCACAACAGACATGACCTTGCACTGAGGAGCCTTCGACTTTATCTGGTTCAGGTTATGTTCGAGCGCGTTTAAGTCAATGCTCGCCGTCGCCGCTTTCATGTAAGTCATTAGCGATTACTCATCATCAAATGCAGGGCCTGCATAGTTATCAAATCGGGAGTGTTGGCCTTGGAACGTAAGACGAACAGAACCGATCGGACCGTTACGTTGCTTACCAAGGATGATCTCAGCAATGCCTTTCAAGGAACTATCTGGGTTATAAACCTCATCACGATAGATGAACATGATCAAATCGGCATCTTGCTCAATCGAACCTGATTCACGCAAATCCGAGTTTACTGGGCGCTTATCAGCACGTTGCTCTAGGGAACGGTTAAGCTGAGAAAGTGCCACAACCGGAACGTTGAGCTCTTTTGCTAACGCTTTCAATGAGCGAGAAATCTCGGCGATTTCAAGAGTACGGTTATCAGATAACGAAGGTACACGCATTAATTGAAGGTAATCTATCATGATCATAGAGATACCATCGTGTTCACGAGCGATACGTCGAGCACGAGAACGCACTTCTGTTGGCGTTAGACCCGAGCTGTCATCGATATACATATTCTTCTTATCCATCAGAATACCCATACTCGACGAGATACGAGCCCAATCTTCATCATCTAGCTGACCAGTACGAATCTTGGTTTGGTCTACGCGAGAAAGTGACGCAAGCATACGCATCATCAGCTGTTCGGCTGGCATCTCTAGCGAGAAGATTAAAACCGGTTTGTCTTGCTTCATCGCCGCGTTTTCACACAAGTTCATCGCAAATGTGGTTTTACCCATCGATGGACGAGCAGCAACAATAATTAAGTCAGAGCCTTGTAGACCTGCTGTTTTCTTGTTGAGGTCGTTGAAGCCAGTATCGACACCTGTCACACCATCTTGCGGCGTTTTGTATAGGATCTCGATACGTTCTAGCGTCTTCTCTAGAATGCTATCAACGTTTTGTGGACCTTCGGTTTCACTTGCACGGCCTTCGGCAATCGCGAAGACTTTACTTTCAGCAAGATCAACCAGCTCTTCCGATGTACGACCTTGAGGGTCATAACCAGAATCAGCAATCTCATTCGCGACACCAATCAGGCTACGAACAAGTGCACGTTGCGCTACGATATCCGCATACGCATTGATGTTTGCGGCACTTGGTGTGTTTTTCGCTAAGTCAGCAAGGTAAGCAAAGCCACCCACTTCTTCAAGTTGCTCACGCAGCTCTAAATGTTCAGAGAGTGTAATAAGATCCAGAGGAGAACTTTCTTCAAGGATATCCTTTACCGCTTCAAAGATCAGACGGTGAGGACGGCTATAAAAGTCTTTGGCCACAACCTTTTCGGCAACTGTATCCCAGCGTTCGTTATCTAATAACAAACCGCCAATAACAGATTGCTCAGCTTCTAATGAATGTGGCGGGACCTTGATGGCGTCCACCTGATCGTTGGCTGATTTCTGACTTTTGGTATCCACTATGACTACACTCAATAACTAATAATGATCGTTCATTATACCCAAGAACATCCGTTTGTAATCCGATCCTATGAGTTTGTTTTATTCTTCAGGAAGAATTTACCTATTGCTGACGGAATTAACCAAGGGTAGCATTACGATCCTGCCATTCACTCACTGTATAACTAGAGGTATGCGTGTCCAAATTATTGGCTCTGAGCACTGGTCTTCTGAGCTCTAGTCTTCTAAGCATCGGTCTCCTGATCACTCCGTTGGCCTTAGCTGATGATACTAAAGCCTCTGTTGATGCTAATACCTCTGTTGATGCAATCCTCGACTCTATAGTAGTTTCAGAACCTACTTCTGAGCCGATCGTCGTTGCACCGACACCTGAAGAAAAAGAGTTGGATATCGCACCGAGTGATACAAGTGATACAGAACTACCGAGCCCGCTAAAAACGGAAGTCGAATTTGGATATCAGTCGCATACTGGTAACTCTGATTCACGAGCGCTTAACGCACGCCTTAACGGTGAGTACACGGCTGGCCGTCATAGAACCAGTGGTGAATGGAAATACTACAACCTCTACAAAGATGGCGAAGAAGATAAAAGGCAATCGACTTACTCAGCTCAGAGTGACTACAAGTTAAGCCCTAAAACCTACCTTTACGGCAGTTTCAAAGGAGTCGACTCGAGATACAGTGCTTACTTTAAGGACTACACAATTTCGAGTGGTCTGGGTTACCAGTTTTCGAATACCGAAGAGTTTGTGTTGGAAGTCGAAGTGGGACCAGGTTTTCGTTACCAAGAACCGAACCTTGATGAGATTGATGATGATGACATCATCTTCCCAGAGATTGTTGAAGAGGCAATTTTCCGTGGCAACGTGAATACGTCATGGCAGGTGTTGAAGAATTTGCAGCTCAAGGCAGACGTGACGCTTGTCTCTGGTCACAGTAACCTAAAGTTTGATACTGAGTTAGAAGCCATCAACGATATTACTGATAATATCGCGCTGAAGATCGCTCACTCTCGCCAGTACCACGATAAAGTGCCTGAAGGCTTAAGCAAACAAGACTCTGTTCTATCGATCAACTTGCTCTTCCAGTTCTAATCTTAGGCCACCTCTAACCTTGAGAACAACTTGTTCAGCAATAACAGCTTATGGATCACCGTAAGCTTTTTACCTACTGTAGCCCTTCCTTGTACTTTCCTATATTCCAGACATAAAAAAACACCAGCCGAAGCTGGTGTTTAAAACTTTCAAAAGAAAGAATTCGTCTTGGTACTGAAATTACTCAGCTGCAACGATAGCGATTTTCGCAGTAGCAAAAACTTCAGAGTGAAGTTGGATGCTTACTTCGAATTCGCCGATGTTACGTAGAGCGCCTTCAGGTAGGCGTACTTCGCTCTTAGCTACTGCAACACCTGCCGCTGTAATAGCGTCAGCGATGTCACGAGTACCGATAGAACCGAATAGTTTACCTTCGTCACCAGCTTTAGAAGCGATTGTAACGCCTTCTAGAGTGTTAACGCTCTCTGCACGAGCTTCAGCAGCAGCTAGTTGCTCAGCAACTTTAGCTTCTAGTTCAGCACGACGAGTTTCGAACATAGCAACGTTGTCTTTAGTTGCCATAACTGCTTTACCCTGTGGGATAAGGAAGTTACGAGCGTAACCAGATTTAACGTTTACTTGGTCGCCAAGGCCACCTAGGTTACCGATCTTATCAAGTAGAATAACTTGCATTATCTTAGTCCTCTTAAACTATTATTAACTATTACCGATTACTGATGCTTGTCAGTGTACGGTAGTAGAGCTAGGTAACGAGAACGCTTGATAGCGCGAGCTAGTTGACGCTGGTACTTAGCGCTTGTACCAGTGATACGGCTAGGTACGATTTTACCAGCTTCAGTGATGTAGTTTTTAAGAGTTGCTACGTCTTTGTAGTCAATCTCTTGTACGCCTTCTGCAGTGAAACGGCAGAATTTACGACGACGGAAGAAACGAGCCATGGGCTATCTCCTGATCTTAAATTTAGTAAAGCGGTCTTTCACAATTATCGAAATAACTATCAATGACCTAAAACAAGTTGAGAATTTTTTAAGGCGTTAAGCCAAAAAAGAATTACTCAGCAGCTGCTTCTGGTTTAGCTTCTGTACGCTCTTCGCGACGAGGAGCACGCTCTGCACGCTCTTCTTTTTGCTTAAGCATAATAGATTGCTCAGTCACAGCGCCTTTAGTGCGCATGATCATGTTACGTAGAACTGCATCGTTGAAACGGAAAGCAGTTTCTAGCTCGTCAATCACTTCTTGACCAGCTTCAACGTTCATAAGAACGTAGTGAGCTTTGTGAAGCTTGTTGATTGGGTAAGCCATTTGACGACGACCCCAGTCTTCTAGACGGTGGATAGTACCGCCAGCTTCAGTGATAGAACCAGTGTAACGCTCGATCATGCCAGCAACTTGCTCGCTTTGATCAGGGTGAACCATGAATACGATTTCGTAATGACGCATTTGGTTGCTCCTTACGGATTATTAGCTTCCACGAGTGGCCCGGTCGTCCAGAGGAAGCAAGGAACTAAAGATAAATGACCGAGTTTTAAGGACGGCAAATGTTATAGAAAGAACCCGGTATTGGCAAGCGCTATTTGGTGAATAATGAAACAGTTTTTCTGTCGCCATCTAGCCATCCGACAAACCGATGGATTTTGCTATAACAGCCTAAAAAGAAACGCCCACCAGCAAGTGGTGAGCGCTAATAAATTCATAGACTTAAAGCAGCGTTAACGCATTACTGAGCTAAACGCTGTCTTACCGCTTCGAACAGGCAAATACCCGACGCCACAGAAACATTTAAGCTCGATACGCTACCTGCCATTGGAATCTTAATCAGATCATCGCAAGTTTCACGAGTTAAACGACGCATACCGTCACCTTCTGCACCCATAACTACCGCAAGAGGACCCGTTAGCTTCGCTTGATAGATATCATGCGTTGCTTCACCTGCCGTACCCACAAACCATACGCCCTGCTCTTGCAGTGCACGCATTGTGCGAGCTAGGTTGGTTACGCGCACGAGAGGAACCGTTTCAGCTGCGCCACATGCAACCTTGCTTACCGTTGCTGTTAACGGCGAAGAGCGATCTTTAGGTACGATAACAGCAGCGACACCTGCGGCATCCGCGTTACGTAGACAAGCGCCTAGGTTATGAGGGTCTGTTACGCCGTCTAGAACTAACAGCAAAGGCTGTTCGTGCTGCGCTAGGATATCGTCTAGGTGAGTTTCATTAAGCTGCTTAGCAGGCTTCACCTTAGCAATAAGACCTTGGTGATTCGCACCTTGTGCTTTTTCATCCAACGGCTTACGACCCATCTGTTGAATCGACACACCAAACTGTTGCAGTTGGTTCAGTAATGGAAGAAGACGCTCGTCTTGGCGACCTTTCAATACATACGCTTCGATAAAACGTGCAGGATCTTTTTCTAGTACGGCTTTCACCGCGTGAATACCGTAAATAAATTCGTTACTCATTGTCTCAACTTACTCTTATTGCTCAGAGATGAATGACATCAATGCCGATGTGTCCACCTCTGTGTTGTTCATTTCGAGAGTATGCGTCTTGTGCCTGATACTCTCGCATTAAAGTCATTTCACACTAAATCAGTAGGCGCTAAACCTGATTAGCAGAGCGCCTTATTAGCCTTAAGATTTATCAGTTTTAAGAGTTATCAGCCTTTGGCTTACGGCTTGCTGCACGCTTTTTCTTAGCGCGAGCTTTAGCAGCACCGGTTTTATTCGCTGGCTTTTTCTTCTTAGCAGGGCCTTCGCTGCTTCCGTCAGGTCGCTTAGTTGGCTCAACCATAGGCTTCGCTGATACACCTGGTTTATTACTCTTCACTGCTGAGCGCTTCTTGCTTTTCGCCTTTTTCATCGCTTCTGCTGCACGCTTCTTGGCTGTTTTGCCTTTGCCACGCGGCTGACGATCAGTGTCTTCTAAGTCAAAGTCGATTTGGCGAGTTTCTAAATTAACCGCAGAAACCTTCACTTTAACCGAATCACCCAAGCGGTAGATATTACCTGAGCTTTCACCCACTAGACGCTGACCAACAGCATCAAATTGGTAGTAATCATTCGCTAGCGCTGAGATGTGTACCAAGCCATCAATGTGCAGTTCAGTTAGACGAACAAAGAAGCCAAAACCAGTCACGTTGGCAATCACACCATCCATCACCTCACCGACATGGTCTTGCATGTATTCACACTTCAACCAGTCGTTTACTTCACGCGTTGCGTCATCAGCACGACGTTCAGTCATTGAACACTGCTCGCCGTAGAAGTCCATATCATCGAAAGTGTAGTGGTAACCACCAGTTGGCGTCCAACGTTCGCTGTTACGACCTTCTTCTTTCGCAATAAGGTACTTAATCGCACGGTGCAATAGCAAATCTGGGTAACGACGAATTGGCGAGGTAAAGTGAGCATAGCGTTTAAGAGCTAAACCAAAGTGACCCGCGTTATCCGCGTTGTATACCGCTTGCTTCATTGAGCGTAGCAGCATGGTTTGGATTAATTCACGATCTTCACGTTCATTAATCTGTTGCATCAGTTGTGCATAGTCTACTGGTGATGGCGACAGACCACCTTCCAGTGTTAAACCTAATTCACTTAAAAAGCTCTTGAAGCCCATTAAGCGCTCTTCGCCCGGAGTTTCGTGAACACGGTACAGAGCAGGCTCTTTCGCTTTCTCTACGTAAGATGCCGATGCGATGTTCGCCAGAATCATACACTCTTCGATGATCTTGTGTGCATCGTTACGAATTACCGGTTCAATACGGTCGATCTTACGATCCGCATTGAAGATAAACTTAGTTTCTACCGTTTCAAATTCAATCGCACCACGTTCGTCACGCGTTTTCTTAAGCACCTTATACATCTTATGAAGCTCTTCAAGATGTGGTACTTCAGGTTCGTAACGCTCACGTAATTCTTCATTGCCATCTAAGATCGCGCCTACTTTGTTATAAGTAAGACGAGCATGAGAATTCATTACCGCTTCGTAGTGCTTGTAGCCTGACAGTTTACCTTTGTCTGAGATAGTCATCTCACACACCATACATAAACGGTCTACCTGAGGGTTCAATGAACACAAACCATTTGAAAGCACTTCTGGCAGCATTGGCACGACTTGTGACGGGAAGTATACCGAGTTACCACGGTTAATCGCTTCTTTGTCTAGCGCTGTATCTGGGCGAACGTAGTAACTTACGTCAGCAATCGCTACCCATAGACGCCAGCCGCCGCCTTTCTTCGCTTCACAGTAAACCGCATCATCGAAGTCACGCGCATCTTCACCATCAATGGTAACCAATGGCAGTTTACGCAGGTCTACACGTCCTTCTTTTGCTTCTTCAGGAACATGCTCACCTAGGTTTTCGATTTGCTTATCTACCGCTTCAGGCCACTCTTGTGGGATCTGGTGAGTACGGATCGCAATCTGCGTTTCCATACCCGGCGCCATGTTTTCACCAAGAACTTCGGTTACTTTCCCCATCATGTTACGAGAACGACCACCGCGATCCGTAATTTCAATCACAACCACATTACCCATTCGAGCACCGCCTTTATGCTCAGTAGGGATCTGGATGTCGTGACTAATACGCGAATCATCAGCAACAACGTAAGAATGGCCGTACTCTAGGAAGAAGCGACCAACAAGTGGCGTTTTACGCTCTTCAAGCACACGAACCAAGCGACCTTCACGACGGCCACGCTTACTGTTGTCAGTAGGCTGAACCAATACGTAATCACCGTGCATGATGGTTTTCATCTGATGATGCGGCAGCACGATATCATTGTCTTTACCCACACTGCCGTCTGGGCGAACCCAACCATGACCGTCTTTATGACCAATCACATAGCCTTTGATCAGTTCCATCTTCTCAGGCAATGCGTAGCACTGACGACGAGTAAAGATAAGCTGTCCATCACGCTCCATTGCACGTAAACGACGACGCAGCCCTTCATATTGTTCCTCTCCAGCAAGACCCAAAGCTTCGAATAGATCGTTGCGGTTCATCGGAATATTCGCGTCTGTTAAAAACGAAATAATGAACTCTCGGCTTGGTACTGGGTTATCGTAATTTTTCGACTCTCGGTCGGCAAAAGGATCAACAGTGGTTGTCGCTGTCGTGTTTTCTGACGTTGGTGTGTTTTTTGACATAGGCGGGCCTGCTTAAGCAAGGAAGGTATATACCCCTAGTATATCTGATGCTAGGGGTAAGCTACAGATATGCTTTAGAAAACACTCAAATAACCTCAGATTGATACATATCTTCACTTTGTGAAACATCGCTTCATAGACGTGGATTATCATCAAAATTCCAAGCAAACGATAAAACAAACGTTTGCGCCATGAATGAAATACACTATTATCCACGCACTTTACCAACTCCTGTTCTGGGTATGATATGAAACTAAAACGCACTTTATTGGCTTCAGCTATGGCGAGCCTAGCGCTGTTCCCATTCGCAAGTTCGGCAATGGAAAAGGCTGACCTGATGATTACCGATGCGATGGTTCTAACCATGAACCAAGACAAAACGGTTTATGAAAGCGGTACTGTTGTCGTCAAAGACAACAAAATCATTGCGGTTGGAGATCCTTCACTAGAAAAGCAGTACCAAGCTAAGCAAGTGTTAGACGTTGATGGCGATATCGTTATGCCGGGTCTCATCAATACTCATACTCATGTATCAATGACAGTTTTCCGTTCGTTAGCCGATGATGTGCCAGATCGCCTGCACCGTTACATCTTTCCGCTAGAGAAGAAGCTAGTATCGCGAGACATGGTACGCATTGGTGCCAACCTAGGTAACGTTGAAATGGTGAAAGGCGGTGTGACCACTTACGCCGACATGTACTACTTCGAAGATGAAGTCGCAAAAACCGTCGATAAGATCGGTATGCGTGCCATCCTAGGTGAAACGGTGATTAAGTTCCCTGTAGCCGATGCGGCCAACGCCGAAGAAGGCATTAAGTACGCGTTGAACTTCATTGAAGAATACAAAGATCACCCGCGAATCACACCAGCGTTTGCACCGCATGCGCCTTACACCAACACCACAGAGATCCTGCAGAAAATATCTAAGCTCTCCCTAGAGTTAGATGTTCCAGTAATGATTCACCTTGCAGAATCACACCGTGAAGAAGAGAAAATCGCAGAGCGTTCTGATGGATTGTCCCCGGTTCAATACATGGACAGCATTGGCGCACTCAACAAGAACTTGGTGGGTGCACACATGATCCTCGTTGACGAACATGATATCGAACTGGTGAAGAAATCGGATATGGGTGTAGCTCATAACATGAGTGCTAACATCAAGTCAGCAAAAGGTGTATCACCTGCCCTTAAGATGTATGACGAGAACGTGCGTATCGGTTTAGGTACTGATGGCCCAATGTCTGGTAACACACTGAGCACCATTGATGAGTTCAACCAAGTCGCTAAAGTTCACAAGCTAGTTAACAAAGATCGTGCTGCGATGCCGCCGATCAAAGTGATCGACATGGCGACCATGGGCGCAGCAAAAGCGCTGCACATGGAAGATAAGATCGGCTCTCTTGAAGCAGGCAAACTGGCTGACATCATAGTGATCGATACTAAGGCGCCAAACATGGTTCCAGTCTACAACCCATACTCAGCACTGGTGTACTCAGCTAACTCAGGCAATGTTCGTCACTCCATCGTTGATGGCAAGATCATCATGCAAGATCGCGACATGCTAACGGTAGACGAAGATAAGATTCGTCAAGAAGCACTCGATTTCACCAAGGCTGTTCGTGAAACGGTGATTGAGTCTGGTGAGGTGGTTCAATAACGCTACCGAATTAGATAAACGGTTTTCCGTTCAGATCAAAAAAGGCCTCGCTGATGAATCTCAGCGAGGCCTTTTTAATACGAGTTTTTTAGATGATTAACGAGTGCAGTCATTAATCATCATTGCTCATTCAATAATCTGTCTTACCAGAACAAGTCTCGACGCTTTGCTCGAGCAATAATATTGTCTGGCATTCTCTGTTCCAGACCGCTACGAAGCACAGTGATACGTCTGTGTTGTCTTTGGTCTGCGGTTACCGAATTATACAACCAACGGTAAGCATCTTCATAATCCAATGGGCTACCGTAGTCACGTAACAAGAGTTCCGCTAAGTGAATGCTCGCACTTAAGTTACCCATCGAGGCTGCTTCACGTAGATACGGAATCGCACGCTCTTTGTCTTGTTGTACCAAAGTACCACGAGAGTAATAACGACCTAACTGCTCTAATGCAGCGGGTAAACCTTGATGTGCCGCGTTCTCCATATAGTAAAGGCCAAGCTCTACATCTTGTGGAACACACACACCCCAAGCCAACATATCACCGTATAAAAACTCATAAGAAGGCAAGCTAATACGCGTTGCGCGAGCAACGATATCTTCAACTAACTGGCACTTATCAGCTTTCACTCGCTCTAGATGTTGATTATTTTCGATTAAATTAATCAGTTCAGCTTCTGTATATATTGGAACGGGCTCTCCCACATCAGCCAAATTAGCATGACTCAAGGGTGAACTCAGCGCCATTATTAATGAAGCTGCCACAATTCGTAGCTTCATACCTGCACTCTATTATCTGTCGCTAAAGTTATCTATTGAGGAATGCAGAGGATTTCTACACGCACAAAACAGGGTGAACTTCACTTTCCATGATATCTGTATCGGCAATAACCCCGACGGCTTTAGACAAAACTTGCCGCTAATGGGCAATATTTTGCCTGATGACGCTTAAAAGATCACCATCAAAGAGTGAACGGCTAAATTGCAGGTATTAAAAAGCCGACTTAATAAAGTCGGCTTTTAGAAAACTATTTTATTATCAAAGCACTGTTCGTGCCTGGTAATCACTCAGCAGGCATTATGCGCCGTATGGGTGAACCTTGATGATAGTTTCGTTACGATCTGGGCCAGTTGATACGATATCAATTGGAACGCCAGTTAGGTCTTCGATACGCTTGATGTAATCTAGAGCAGCTTGTGGAAGCGCGTCGATAGATTTAGCACCAAATGTGTTTTCAGACCAACCAGGCATTGTTTCGTAGATTGGCGTCGCTTCTTCGAATGACTCAGCAGCCATTGGAGAAACTTCTAGGATAGAACCATCTTTCATCTTGTAACCAGTACAGATTTTTAGTTCTTCTAGGCCATCTAGAACGTCTAGTTTAGTTAGACACATACCAGATAGAGAGTTGATTTGGATTGCACGACGCATAGCAACAGCATCGAACCAACCAGTACGACGTAGACGACCCGTTGTTGCGCCAAACTCGTGACCAACATCGCCTAGGTGTTTACCAACTGGGTCTTGCTTCTCAAGGCCATCGTATAGCTCAGTTGGGAATGGACCTGAACCAACACGAGTACAGTAAGCCTTAGTGATACCAAGGATGTAACCGATATGACGAGGACCGAAACCAGAACCTGCAGCAACACCACCAGCAGTCGTGTTAGAAGACGTTACGTATGGGTAAGTACCGTGGTCGATATCTAGTAGCGTACCTTGAGCACCTTCGAACATGATCTTGTCGCCGCGCTTACGTGCTGCGTCTAGTTCGTCAGTTACGTCGATAACCATCGCAGTTAACATGTCTGCGTAGCTCATCGCTTGCTCAAGAACTTCTTCGTAGCTTACTGTTTCAGCTTTGTAGAAGTGCTCTAGTTGGAAGTTGTGGAATTCCATAACTTCTTTTAGCTTCTCAGCGAATGCTTCTTTATCGAAAAGGTCGCCAACGCGTAGACCGCGACGAGCAACTTTATCTTCGTAAGCAGGACCGATACCACGACCCGTTGTACCGATAGCTTTAGCGCCACGAGCGATTTCACGCGCGTTGTCGATAGCAATGTGGTACGGAAGAATTAGAGGACAAGCTTCAGAGATGAAAAGACGCTCACGTACTGGAATACCGCGATCTTCAAGAGGCTTCATTTCTTTTAGAAGTGCGTCAGGCGATAATACTACACCGTTACCAATAACACATTTAACGTTATTGCGTAGGATACCTGATGGAATTAAGTGAAGAACGGTTTTTTCACCGTCAATTACAAGTGTGTGACCTGCATTGTGACCGCCTTGGTAGCGAACCACGTATTTTGCATCTTCAGTTAAAAGGTCAACGATTTTACCTTTACCTTCATCACCCCATTGGGTGCCTAGAACGACTACGTTATTTCCCATCTTTCCAATTTCTGTTGCTAATTAAAAATGGATTCTAGCACTGAATCACACTTCTTGCAGTCACTTTTTGTTCATAAACGTTAACGCTGTACAAAAATAAACCAGCCATAACTGGGGGCAGATGTGTAAAGATACTGATATCATTGCTTTTTTACAGACAAAAGGCAGAACCATGTCTCAATCAATTTGGCTCGCTATTGGGCTCGTACTTATTGTGGAAGGGCTCGGCCCCTTGATTGCACCCAATGGCTGGAGAAACATGGTCGCGCAACTGAGCGAGCAACCAGACACGCAACTGCGCCGCATTGGAGGCTGTCTTGTGGTCGCTGGAGCGGTTATCGCTTTCATGACCTACCGTTAGTTTCTATAAGTACTAATCTGTTTATAAGTACCACTCTGTTAAGCGCCTTCCCTCGCGCCCCAATAGCGAATCCGCAAACATGTCTCGTCCTGAAATAGGTCATAGAAAACAAAAAGGCTCCCATAATAGGAGCCTTTTGAGTTTTAACGTATTTTGCTTATTGAGCTAAGCATTCGCTAACGCATCAGCTTATTTTGCTGGAGCGCCGCTTGCTTGATTCATGTATTGGAAGAAGTCAGTCTTCGGATCCAGTACTAGAATGTCGCTCTTATCGCTAAATGATGTCTCATAAGCTTGCAATGAACGCATGAAGCCGTAGAACTCAGGATCTTTGCTGAACGCATCAGAGTAGATCTTCGCTGCTTCTGCATCCGCATCACCACGAGTGATTCGAGCTGTACGGTCAGCTTCAGCAAGAACTGTTGCCACTTCTAGCTCAGCTTGAGCACGGATAACTTCCGCTTTCTCACGACCTTGAGAACGGTGTCTACGAGCAACCGATTCACGTTCTGCACGCATACGGCGGTAGATAGATTCACTGATTTCGTCAGGAAGGTTAATCTTCTTCATACGAAAATCAACAACTTCAACACCTAAATCAGCCATCGCACTTTCTGCCGTTCCAGACAAAACGTTTTCCATGATCTTATCGCGTTCGCCATCAACTTCTAGTGCTTCTGCAGCCGCTACCGTTGTGACGACTTCGCTATCAGCAGAGTCTGGCAGGATGTCCTTGTTACGAGGGCCTGACACGATCTGCTTAATTTCACGAGAACCAATTTCAGAACGAAGAACATCTGTCACTTTACGCTCAAGAAGTGCTTCTGCCGTCATGATATTACCGCCACCGGTACTCAGATAGAAACGTCCAAAATCAGCAATACGCCATTTTGCGTAAGTATCAATTAGAACGTCTTTTTTCTCTGATGTTACGAAACGGTCAGAACGGCCATCCATCGTTTGAATACGAGCATCAAGTACTTTTACGCGATCAAACATCGGTAGTTTAAAGTGCAGACCTGGTTCATAGATTCGTGATACGCCGTTGTCATCGAGAACTCGACCAAAACGAATTACCATGCCACGCTCACCTTCTTGAATCACAAACACTGACATCAATAGAAGGGCAATCGTCACAACTAATACAGGGATCATTAATTTACGCATTATTAGTATCTCCCTTGGCGTGAACTGTCTGAACGAGTTTGAGTGCTAGGCTTTGGATCCGCTTGAGTTTCTAACTCAATTTGATCGTAAGTTGATGATGCTTTTGCAGGGCGAGAGCCCGACTGAGAACCACCTTGTGCGCCTAGCTTATCAATTGGTAGGTATAGCAAGTTACCGCTTGATTCAGAATCAATCAGGACTTTCGATGTGCTTGAGTACACTTTTTCCATTGTATCTAGGTACATACGGTTACGTGTTACTTCAGGAGCAGCTTGGTATTCAGGTAGCAGTTTCTCGAATTGAGCAACTTGACCTAGAGCACCATTAACTGTGCGCTCTGAGTAACCCACCGCTTCTTTCTTCAAACGCTCAGCACGACCTGTTGCTTTTGGAAGAATGTCATTTCGGTAAGCTTCAGCTTCACGTTCAAAACGCTCTTCATCCTCACGAGCCGCGATAGCATCATCAAATGCATCTTTCACTTGCTCAGGTGGACGTGCTGACTGGAAGTTCACGTCAACAATCAGAATACCCATGTCGTAGCTATCAATAATACGGTTCAACGTTTCTTGAGTGCTTTGACGAATCTGCTGACGACCACTTGTCAGGATACTATCCATTAGTGAGTCACCAATTACCGCACGAAGCGCGGAATCGGTTGCTTGACGTAAACTGTCGTCTGCATTCGTTACACGATACAAGTACTTGTATGGGTCAGAAACACGGTATTGAACACCCATTTCAACGGTCACAACGTTTTCATCTTTCGTTAGCATCGTGCCAGCAGCACGTAGAGAACGAATCGCTTGAACGTTTACTAGTTGCTCATCACTGATTTCATCGATGAAGCGTGGGTGCCAGTTAAGACCAGGTTCTTCGATACGGTCGAACTGACCCAGTCGAAGTACTACTGCTCTTTCTGCTTCGCCAACGGTGTAGAAACCAGCGAAGAACCAGATAGCAATAGCAATAACGGCAATGACACCAAAGCCAATTGCACCGCCACCACCAATAGATGGTCCGTTGCCGTTGCTACCTTTTTTACCAAACTTGCCACCTAACTTTTGACTTAGTTTATTAAACACTTCGTCTAGATCTGGCGGTCCTTGATCTCGGCCGCCGCGATTATTTTTATTACCCCAAGGGTCATTATCGCGGCCGTTATTATCGCCGTTGTTGTTATTTCCAGGCTCATTCCACGCCATTAGAAAGCTCCATCATTTGATATGACGTTATACTGTAGCAGTCTCTTTGGTAACGATAAAGTCACCTAAGAGCGCCCCTTCTCTTTTTTCAAGTTTAGACCAATCTATTTGTTGCATTCGGATATCTATCAACAAGTTACCATTTTCATCATACTCTTCCTGTTGAATACATTTCATCTCGAAGAATAAGCTGCGAATACGGCCCTGATGTTGATGTGGAATACACAACCGGAATTGAACCATCTGGCTAGCTAAACGCTCAGTTAAAGCTTCAAACAGTAGCTCAATACCTTCTCCTTCCATTGCAGAAACCCAAACAGCGCGAGGTGCGCCCTCTTCGTCTCTTTCAATTCGAGGTTTTTGGTCTTCCATGCAGTCAATTTTGTTCATGACTACAAGGGTTGGCACTTCATGAGCATCGATTTCTTCTAATACTTCATGAACAGCCTGAATGTTCTCACGAAAACGGTCATCACTGGCATCAACAACATGTAACAAAATGTCAGCTTCCTGCGTCTCTTGTAATGTTGCCTTGAACGCAGCGACCAAGTCGTGTGGTAGATGACGGATAAAACCTACGGTATCTGCGAGAATTGCAGGCCCGACATCTGCCAAATCAATCTTACGTAGTGTTGGGTCTAGGGTTGCAAACAGTTGGTCTGCCGCATAAACACCAGCACTTGTGATGCGATTGAAAAGTGTTGATTTCCCTGCGTTGGTATAACCAACCAAAGAAATTGTTGGGATTTCAGCTCGATTACGAGCACGTCGTCCTTGTTCACGCTGCTTAGCAACTTTCGCTAAACGACGTAGTATTGCCTTTATACGGTCACGCAACAAACGTCGATCGGTTTCCAGTTGAGTTTCACCTGGACCACGAAGACCAATACCACCTTTCTGCCTTTCAAGGTGAGTCCAACCACGAATCAATCGGGTAGAGATATGACGAAGCTGAGCGAGCTCAACTTGTAGCTTACCTTCATGAGTTCGCGCACGTTGTGCAAAAATATCTAAGATCAAACCCGTGCGATCAATCACACGACATTTACACAATTGCTCGAGGTTGCGCTCTTGGGCAGGAGAGAGGGAGTGGTTAAAAATCACAATTTCAGCACCGGTCAGCTGAACAGCTTGTGCGATTTCTAGGGCTTTACCTTCTCCAACGTAGTATTTAGGGAGTGGGGATTGTCGGCTACCAGTAATCACTTGTAGCGTTTCTACCCCCGCTGAGGAGACCAGCATTTCACATTCGCTTAGATCTTCCCATTCTCCCTCTTGCGTGAAGTTGATATGAACAAGTACGGCTCGCTCGCCGGATTCATAACGGTCAAACAAGCAACCAACTCCTTATTACAGCGCAAGCTGTACAAATTGAACGATTAATCTTCAGTCTTCTCTGGACGATCAGATGGCGTGCGTTGCTCGCCGCTGTGGTGACTAACTGCGCGAGCAGGTACCACAGTAGAAATCGCATGCTTGTAAACCATTTGGTTTACTGTGTTCTTCAATAAGATCACGAATTGATCGAAAGACTCGATCTGACCTTGCAGCTTAATGCCGTTAACAAGATAGATAGAGACTGGAATGCGCTCACGACGGAGTGCATTTAGGAATGGGTCTTGTAGCGATTGCCCCTTAGCCATTTTATTTTCCTTATTTGTATTTTGTTGTAATTATTTAGCTAGTGGTGCACAAAAAGGTGCGGCCTTTGCATCTGAGCTAAATGAATAAAAAAACTCCGTTGTTATTGAAAGGCTGTGATTTTTAAAAGCCTCAATAACGGATCCTTTCCAGAGTATATTCACGCAAAAGCGATCACATTATACACAGCAATACTAATCAGATGCTATTGCATCTGAAAGAGTTTCTAACGCTTGATCAATGTTTTCGCTATCTAACCAAGTTAAATCATCCCAACTGCGCAACCAGGTGATTTGTCGCTTGGCCAACTGACGGGTTGCACAGACACCACGGAAAACCGCTTCGTCTAAATCACAATTACCGTCTAAATAATCCCACATCTGCCTATAACCAACGCATCGGATCGATGGCAGTTCAGGGTGAAGATCTTCTCTGGCGTACAACGCCTTCATTTCATCTTCAAACCCAGCTTCTATCATCTTCTCGAAACGCAGCTCAATGCGGCGATGGAGTTCAGTCCTTTCCTTGGGAGCTATTGCAAATTGTTTTACACGAAATGGCAGGCTATCGCCTTTCGTTTGAGTTAGCTCTGTTAATGTTTTACCCGAAATTCGGTAAACTTCCAATGCCCTTGAAAGCCTTTGTGGATCATTTGGGTGTATTCTTTCAGCGGATACGGGATCTATCTCTCTTAATTGATCGTGCAATGCCTGCCAACCTTGTTCGATAGATTCCGCTTCAATCTGCTTACGAATCTCTTGATCCGCGGCTGGTAATGGCGATAAACCTTCCAACAATGCTTTGTAGTACAGCATTGTGCCACCAACAAGTAACGGGATTTTGCCTTCCGCTACAATCTTATTCATTTCATTGATCGCATCACGACGAAAATCTGCCGCAGAATACGCTTCGCTTGGATCCAAAATATCAATCAAGCGATGAGGCGCGAGCTCAAGCTCTTCCGCATCCGGTTTAGCGGTACCAATATCCATGTCTTTGTAGATCAATGCCGAATCGACGCTGATGATCTCTACAGGGTATTTCTGACGTAAGCGGATAGCTAAATCTGTTTTTCCTGACGCCGTTGGGCCCATTAAAAACAACGCTAAAGGTAATTTTTCAGTCATGATATTTTGTATTTGCTTCTCTGTTTTAGCGCTTTTTAGCAAAGGGCTTTGTGTCGCGACGTATTCAGCTAAAAAGACAAAGGTCGTCGCGAAAAAATTAAACCGTAAACGCGGCTATAGTCGCTGAAAAGTCGATAGGATTAACAAACTCTGGATCATCTAATGGAAGTAGACCATGCCAAAGTTGTTCTAGTTCCCCAACTAGTTGAACCGCTTCAGATAAAGTGTAGTCGCTTTTTACTTGTGCGGTTTGAATCCCGATCCAGTTAACCAAAGCTGACAACATGTCATTAGGTTGCTTCACTGCACCCTGGGCATTTATTGAAGCCGCGTAAGATAACAGATCTGGGATCAAAATTTGTAAGTTTTGCTGCCTTAAAGGAGAAGGCACGCCCATCACCATTACCGCCTCGCTGTTTCGCGCCTTAAGCTCAATCCCCAGTAATGCCAGAGTTTGACTCAGCGCCTTAGCAACTTCGACAAGTTCACTACCCAGCTTAATCGATAAAGGCACCAATAGTGGTTGGCTTTTTAACGCACCACCTCGAGTATCAAGCTGACCAACAACACGCAATAACTCAGCCTTAGCCAAGGAAACCAGCACACTGCCGTTCTTATTGCCCATTACCAGATACTGACGTTCCACAATCGAGACCGCTTTGCCCAAGTCCGTTACAGGTGCTCTTGGCTTTAAATGAACAGGATTCTGTTGAGCTGGCTTAGCTTCTTTATTTTCTTTATTTTCTAAGTTGTCTCTGGTTTCTACTGGTGCCACATGCTCTTGAGAAAGTGAAGGCTGTACAACTTGCTCATCAAAATCTGGCGTTTTCAGAAGCTCTTTATAGGCTTTCACTTCTCGCTTAGATGGCGCGGGTTCACCATGATGTTGGTGTGGCTCTTTCTCTTTTTTAGGTTCAGGTCGAGACTCTATCCACTCTTGGCGAGAGGAACCGGTAAAACTGCTGTCACTAGTAGCCGAGCTTCGGCCAGCAGATGAACTTGAGCTGGTTGATGGAGCATAGTGTCGCCCACCATCATTAACGCTGTGTTGAGGCTTATCAAAAGCGTGCTCTGATTCTGCTTTTCTCGGGTAGGCAGGCGTTTGCTCAATAGCGTGTCGCACCCTATCCGAAACTTGGGTTTGATCCGAACTGCTAGGCATTACGCTTTCTGGCTCAGCGAAACTTGCAACACCATCAACTGCAGAGCTCGTACTATCTTGCTGATGATGAATCACTTCTGACTGATGAAAAGCCGACTGATTGATTGGTGCAGCATCGATCTGCTTGCTCTGCGCTAAACCATCGCTCAATGCTTGGTAAATAAAGTCATGCACAAGGCGCGCTTGATGAAAACGCACTTCATGTTTTGCAGGGTGGACATTCACGTCCACCTGATGTGGGTCGAGTTCAATGAACAACACATACGTCGCGAATTGGTCTGGACGCAGGCTGGTTTCGTAGCTTTGACGAATCGCATGATTGATCAGCTTGTCACGCATCATACGACCATTCACATAGCAGTATTGCAGGTCGCTTTGTTGTCTTGCTCCTTCTGGCGTGGTGATCCAGCCATGAAGTTTTAGGCCTTGATGCTCAAGTTCGATCTTAAGCATATGGCGAACAAAAGGATTGCCACATACCGCAGCGATGCGCTTTTCTGCTTGAACTTGTGTCTTGGCAGCGCGGTACTGACGAATCATCTTGCCGTTATGACGAAGGTTGATCGTCACATCAAAGCGACTTAATGCAATACGCTTGAGCAACTCATCAATATGGGTGAATTCAGTCTTCTCGGTGCGTAAGAATTTGCGGCGTGCTGGCGTATTAAAGAACAGGTCCAACACCTCAACCGAAGTGCCAATAGGATGCGCCGCAGGCTGCAGTTTCACCTGCATATCACGGCCTTCACTGTGTGCTGCCCAAGCTTGATCTTGAGTGGCAGGGCGTGACGTCATGGTTAAGCGCGCAACCGAGCTAATACTCGCCAGCGCTTCACCACGGAAACCGAGGCTGACGATCGCCTCTAGGTCATCAAGAGTGTGGATTTTGGAGGTAGCATGACGACTCAGTGCCAAGGCAAGCTCATCTTTTACGATGCCTTTACCATTGTCACGAACGCGGATCATCTTGGCGCCACCTTTCTCGATATCAATATCGATACGTGTCGCACCAGAATCCAAACTGTTCTCAACCAACTCTTTTACAACAGAAGCGGGTCTTTCTACCACCTCACCCGCTGCGATTTGGTTAGCTAACCGAGCTGGCAGTATTTTGATCGTCATATTTATAGCTACCTTACTGCCATTGATGGAAACGCTGCTACGTTTGCACTAGTTCTTATTTTTTATCATTGATATACCTGAAGCTGTTTAGCATTCCCAAGACTACTTGTGAGGAATAATCAACACTTGGCCGATAGCTAGACTGTCAGATCTTAGCTTATTCGCTTGGCGAATGCTGTTGACGCTCACGCCGTATTTCGAAGCTATCTTGCCAAGGTAATCACCTCTTGCAACTTTGTGTTTGCGCAGAGGAACATCTTTAACTTCAACCGTAATACGTAACTTTTGGCCTACTCTCACCGTCTCTGATTTCAAACGGTTCTCACGTTTAATATCAGCCACCGACACTTTATAGCGGCTGGCGATCTTACCTAGGTACTCTCCAGACTTAACCGTGTGAGTGATGGTCTTCGTTTTAACCGCACTGCTTGATGATGAAGTTGAAGCACTGCCTGGAATCTTAAGTACTTGGCCAATTGCTAGGCTGCTCGATTTCAGATTGTTGAACGTCATCAACGTCTGTGTCGACGTACCATACTTGCTCGCAATCACAGACAAAGACTCACCACGAGAGACTTTATGTTGGCTCACGCTGCCCGTTGATGACGTTGCGTTAGACAAGATAATCCCTTCAGGCGGGTTAGCCTTCAAATACTTAACCACCGCTTTAGTCACTGCTCGTGCCAATTTATCTTGGTGCGAACGTTGGAAAAGAAGCTTCTCTTCCGTCGGATTCGAAATAAAACCTGTCTCTACAAGTACTGATGGGATCTGTGGTGAACGTAATACTGCTAAGCTGGTGTTAATCGGCTTGCTATTGTGCAGTTTCGCAACCTTACCCATTTCAGACAGAATTGCCGTTGCCAGTTTGTATCCCTCTTTTTGAGAGTGGCTAAACTGCAAATCAAGCAGGGTTTGGTTTACGTTCTTATCATCAATATTGCTTGTGAACGCTGCACCGCTACCACCAAGCAATTCAGACTGTTTCTCTTTATTCTCAATCCAACGAGAGATCTCTGTATTTGCGCGTCGAGTGTTCAATACAAACACTGAACCACCTCTTGGTTGAGGCGTCGTAAAGGCGTCGGCGTGAATAGAGATCAACAGGTGAGCTTCATTCTCTCGAGCAATCGCAACACGTCGATTCAGGTTCACAAAGTAATCAGCATTACGAGTCATACGAGTTTTGATCCCCGGGACCGCATTCAGTTGAGCTGCTAACTTCTTAGAAATACTCAGAGTCGCGTCTTTTTCGTATTTACGCGTAGGACCAATCGAACCTGGGTCTTCACCACCGTGGCCAGGATCAATCACAATTAGAATATCTTTCTGGCGCTTAACCTGATTAATGTTCTTACTTACCGTTGGCTTACTCGGTGTCGATGTCGCTTTACTTGCCGCACCATGAGGTAAGTCGATCACCAAACGGTGTCCATACTGACCACCTGGGGTCGGGCTCAGTTTGAATAATTCGGCTTTAGACGACTGCTTTAACTCAAAAACCAAGCGATAGGTGTTTTTGTCTGGCGGTGAGCTCTTACGAATCTTAGATAGAACAGGGCTGTCTTTCACCTCGACCGGTAACTTAGTCGCAAGACTGGTATTTTTTAAATCAACCACTAAGCGACTCGGGCTACTCAGGGTGAAATAGCTAAAGTCCGCTTCTGATTTTAAGTCGATAACCACACGAGTTCCTTCTGGAGAAGGCCAAATCCTTAAACTTTTCAGTGAGTTTGCAGAAACAAGTGAAGAAAACAGTATAGAAAAAACAGCAGCCATCATGGCCACTGTTGAAATAAGGCGTTTAGAAATCAACATAACTCCAACTGACTAAGTAAGCGCTGTCCGTATTCACTATTAGCGGTTAAAGAAACAATACGGTGATCGTCTTGGTAACGAATATCAATATCCAAATCGGCTTCTGGTAGCATCCCATAACCTTTCTCAGGCCATTCAACCAAACAGATAGCATCCGGAGTAAAGTAGTCACGAATTCCCATAAACTCTAACTCTTCAGGATCGGCTAGGCGATAAAGGTCAAAGTGGTACACCTGCCAATCTGCAAGTTGATAAGGTTCAACTAGAGTATACGTTGGGCTTTTTACATTTCCTTGATGGCCAAGTGCTTTTACAAAGCCACGACTGAAAGTCGTTTTACCTGCGCCAAGATCACCATGCAGATAAATAGTCGTCTGCTGTGAGCAAAGATTAGAAAGCTCCGTTCCTAATTGAATCGTTGCTTGTTCATCTTTCAAAGTAAATTGTTTCGTGCTCATGAATACGTTCTCTAAAAATCGATCGTTGACTATATAAAAATCAAAAGAACAAGAATAGTAAACCGTGATGCTTTTGGGAGACAAGCACTCAAGTGTAAGTTCTATGAAAAATACTGCTCAAAACGCGTCTGTTCTGGTCAACACCACTAAGATCCGTTAAGATCCGCCCCCATTTTTGCCGAACCTAATTTTAATTAGCCTTATCTCTAATTGTAAAACAGAGAAAATAAGAAATAAGCCATGAATCTAGACCATCTTGCTGAAAAAATTAAAATCTGGGGAAAAGAGCTGGGCTTTCAAAAAGTTGGCATCTGCGATGTTGATTTAAGTGAACACGAAGCCCCTCTTCAAGCATGGCTAGATGCTGGCAACCACGGCGAAATGGATTGGATGGCTCGACATGGGATGATGCGTGCACGTCCTGATGAACTTCACCCAGGCACAATTCGAGTGATCAGCGCTCGAATGAACTACCTACCACCAGAAGCTCAGTTCGCCTCTAACCTAAGCGATACCACTCAAGGCTACATCAGCCGCTATTCTTTAGGCCGCGACTATCACAAATTGTTCCGTAACCAGTTGAAAAAGCTAGGACAAAGAATTGAAAAAGAGGTCGAGGGTTTAGACTCACGCCCTTTCGTCGATTCAGCGCCCATTTTGGAAAGACCACTCGCTCAAAAAGCAGGGTTGGGCTGGACAGGTAAACACTCATTAATTCTTGATAAAGACGCTGGCTCTTGGTTCTTTCTAGGGGAGCTGTTAGTTAACATCCCTCTTCCCACGGATGAACCCAGTGTTGATGAGTGCGGCAAATGCACCGCATGTATCACTTCTTGCCCAACGGGTGCCATTATTGCTGATGGCGTGGTTGATGCGCGCAAATGTATTTCGTACTTAACCATTGAATATGATGGTGTGATCCCTGAAGAGTATAGAGATGCCATTGGTAACCGTATCTACGGTTGCGATGATTGTCAGTTAGTTTGCCCGTGGAATCGTCATGCCGAACTCACAGAGCAAACAGACTTTCACCGCAGAGAAGATTTCCAAGAAGCCGATCTGGTTTCACTTTCAAGTTGGGACGAAGCAACCTTCCTAAAGAAAATGGAAGGCTCAGCAATCAGACGTATCGGCCACACCCAGTGGTTACGCAATATCTTTGTTGCGATGGGCAATGCACCATTTCAACAACGCATTATTGAAACCCTGGAGTCTCATCAAGGCAAAAACGAAATGCTTGATGTGCATATTGAGTGGGCTTTGAATAAACAACTACAGCAGTTACCCAACGCTAGCAGTGTGCAAGAAGATAGCTCTACGCAGAAAAATAGCTGTGTGCAAAAAAGTAACAGCAAAATCTCCACCAAAAAGCACAGACTGATACGTATAGTAGAGAAAGGACTACCAAGAGACGCCTAGCCCTTTTGGTATCAACGATTGACAGCGACACCCACATCGATAGTCCAATATTTAAGACAACTCGTTGCACATAATTTTAGAACAATGTTTGACCTTGTTCTCAATTCTAACAATGTGGAAAAAATTCAGAACTCTCGTAAACTTCCGACACCCGAGCAAAGTTAAACACAGTACCGATAAATGATTAAGATCAAAAAACAACAAGTTAACGATCTTTTATTAAATCCAAAATAGGCATCCAACTTGATAAAAAACAACAAGTTACGATCGCTGCAATTCATCTAATATATTGAAAACAAGAAAGATCTTTTAGGGATAGGTAAAGAATTAAGCCTGAAACAACTTTATCAACCAAGTTATCCACACCTAACATTTTGTGGATAAGTCTGTTTATAGATGTGAAAAACCTCAAGTATCTGCTTCAGAGACCTGATGTTTACTAGCATTCCAGTTGCTAAGAAAAATTTAAGACAAAAAAATATCCACCATGATGGAGGATTATTTGCTTTTTGGGGGGATTATGCTTCGCAGCATTAAAGAAAGAGCGTGACCCTTAAGGTCGTCTTTAAACTCTGTGATCTAAAGAAAAACACGGTGGTTTAAAGAGTCTTAATAGCTTTTTAGAAGAAAGCTGGAGCGATACATCGGGTTC
>NZ_JBFRKQ010000064.1:0-153 GCF_041469505.1 Vibrio sp. 10N.286.49.E11 | reverse complement strand
ACTGAGCTAGTATCGCATTAGTTAATCGCTGCTCTTACTGCCTTGGGCAACAGATAGCGCTTAACTGTAATGTGGTTGCGGGAGCCGGATTTGAACCGACGACCTTCGGGTTATGAGCCCGACGAGCTACCAAACTGCTCCATCCCGCGTCCG
>NZ_JBFRKQ010000063.1:0-38083 GCF_041469505.1 Vibrio sp. 10N.286.49.E11 | reverse complement strand
ACGTATTTTAGGACGAGACAATCGAATTATGCAGCCGCTTGCTTGCGAGACTCTTCTACCTTCTTAGCGCGTTGTTTTAGCGTCAATTTATCGCGGTATGCAAACCAAACGTAAGACACAACCACTAAGAAGAACAGGTATGACAATGAGAAAATGAACGGCGATTGAATGATATCGTTCGAGATACCCCAAGAAACACCGATAACAGTCACTGCAATTTTCGCAAAAAAGCCACACATCAATAGCACTAATGCCAACTGTGGGAAACGCGTACTGCGGAATGCAAGCCAGTAGCAACTACCAACTGCTAGAGCCGCAACATAGAAGCCGAATAGGAAAGAGTGAATATGGTCAGCTGCCGCTACACCACCAGAAATTGACATCAATAAAATTAAAAACAGTTTCATAATACTCGCCTCACCATAAGTTGGAAACGCATCCTTTCAAATTTGGAATCTCAGTTTGCATACTATTTTCCCACTTTTTACGGACAACACAACCCCTCCAATCGAACAAAATGTAAGCAAAAGTACTAACAAAAATCACCCTTAACAATTGCTTAACATTCTGTTTTTAATAAAACTCCGTTACTCCTTGTCTCATATGAACAAAGCGCTGTTACGATTTATTTTGTTACACAAATTTAACCTTGGAAATTAATTAAAATTATTTGTAACTCTGTGATATCCGCACGCAATACGCGTCTATTCAAAAATCATCACCTCAAAATCCCTGAAATAATAAGAAGACAGAGCGAAAAAGAACAAAATAGAGAGGTGTTAAAAACATTTCAAAAACCAATGAAAAACAACTTATTAACAAATTGAATTTAATTTACCAAAAATGGAAAAAGAGATTCCAATCACTTTTTAATTGGTTATAATCCGCGCTCTTTTGCGCTATCTGTTGATAAACGCAAACTAATTTTGAAGAAACAATCACAATAACCCGTCTTTAGTTAAGTGGCTCTCCACTAACCGATGACAAAACTGAGAATAAAAATGAGCAAGATTGATAAAGCAACACGTATCCTGCTAGCAGGCTTCTGTATCAACCTTTGTCTTGGCATCCTGTATGCTTGGAGTGTATTTAACAAAGCGCTAGTAACTGAAGCTGGTTGGAGTGCTGCTGAAGCATCTTCACCTTACGCTATTGCAACTATCACATTCTCTGTTTCTCTTCTTGTTGCGGGCATCCTACAAGACCGTATGGGGCCACGTAAGATCCTTATCTTAGGTACAGCGCTTACAGGCCTAGGTATGATTGCTTCTGGTTTCGCTACAACGCCTATGATGCTGAACATCACGTTCGGTATTATAACAGGTGCAGGTATCGGCTTCGGTTACGCATGTCTGTCTCCATCAGCAATGAAGTGGTTCCACTCTTCTAAGAAAGGTATGGTTAACGGTCTTATCGCAGCAGGCTTCGGTCTTGCGGCTATTTACCTAGCACCAGTAACGTCTGCGCTAATCGACAGCATGGGTATCCAAACTAGCTTTATGATTCTTGGTGTTGGTGTACTTGCAATCGCAGTACCTCTAGCAGCAACAATCAACAACCCACCAGCGGATTACACGCCAGCTGAGCCTAAAGTGAAAGCAGGCCAAGCTCCTAAAGCGGTTAAGAAGACTGAAGACCTAACTTGGAAAGTAATGCTGAAGACTCCTCAGTTCTACTCTCTATGGATCATGTACGCATTCGCTGCATCTGTTGGTCTAATGATCATCGGTAACATCACTACAATTGCTAGCGTTCAAGCTAACCTGCCAAACGCAGTTTACCTAGCGTCTATCCTTGCAGTATTCAACTCAGGCGGCCGTGTTGCTGCGGGTATGCTTGCAGATAAAATCGGTGGCGTACGTACTCTACTTCTAGCGTTCATCCTTCAAGGCGCGAACATGGCTCTATTCGCTACGTTCAACTCTGAATTCACGCTAATCATTGGTACGGCTATCGCAGCGGTTGGTTACGGTACGCTTCTAGCAGTATTCCCAACACTAACTGCTGAGTTCTACGGCCTGAAAAACTACGGTACTAACTACGGCGTGCTTTACACGGCATGGGGTATCGGCGGCGCTATCGGTGCAGCAGTTGTTGGCTTCTCAATGTCAAACGGCGAAGGTTACGGCCTAGCTTACACAATCTCTGCAGTTATGATGGCAGTGTGTATTGTTCTAGCAATCATCACTAAACCAATCTCTGAAGCTAAAGTTGCTGAACTAAAAGCATCACAAGCTTAATCAACAGAAAAGATTGAATTTGTTACTGAAGAGCTTAACCTTAGGGTTAGGCTCTTTTTGTATCAAGCGACTTCTCCATTGACGACCGAAACCACTCTTCAGCTCTCCCCCACTTATTATCTCGACAACTTCAATCGACTGGTTGAACACGCTCAAACGCTCTACCCCGATCTTCTGAGTGATGATGAATGTCGTTGGTTGTCCGCATACAAACGTCTTTCTGTTTCAAGCCAATGCCTAATGGTTCGTTTGCTTTCTCGTAAAGGCCGTTGGTTTCGCAGCGATAAACTCAACTATGTTGAGATCCCAGATCTAAAGACCGTACTGCAAGAGCTAAACAGCTCAGGCTTCATTGGGTTGAGTCATCCCGAAGAACAGCATGACCTCGCCATTAGTGAGGTCGAGCTCGGGTTTCACTTGCTCACCAAACCAGAGCTGTTGAGTGTATTCCCCGCCCTTAAGAGCCATAGAAATGCCAAGAAAGACGAGCTGTTGTTACGGCTTGATCAGCAACCTTTTGATCAATTTCAAAACCTCTCTTTCGACTGTATTTACGTCATCGAATCTCAAGTGATTGATGTATTACTGTTGCTGTTCTTTGCCAACACCTATCAAGACTTAAGTCAGTTCGTGTTAAGCGACCTTGGGCTAAACACCTTTGAGAACTACCCATTAAGCAAGCAACACCGCTTCTTCACCTCTAGGGATCAGCTCAATCAATTAATCCAGATGCGCGATATTCAACGCTTGTATTCAGAAGGTGACCGCAAAGATGGCGAGTTTCTGGAACTGCTTTTAAATGCGATTCCTGAAGAATCAGAACACAGAAGTATTGCCAGAAAACGATCGCGTTTGATCAATGATGTTGCTCGCGATCTTGAAAGGCTTAATCTAAACGACCAAGCAATCTTTTGGTTCAGACAATCTACACTTCCTCCGAGCAGAGAACGACTTGCACGCATCTATGATAAGCAAGGTACGCTAGACTTAATGTGTGAGATTGTCACGCAAATGAAAGCTACTCCATCGGATGTGTCAGAGTTGGAAATCGCTATTAAGCTTGAAGACCGGCTGCTACGGAAACAGGGGCACAAAGTTTCACGAACCATAAAGCCGAGCTGCAAAGAGTTAAAACTGGAATTAGACCTCAGCCAAACTCGAGTCGAGCTTGCGGTAAAGCAGCATTTTGAGAACCAAGGTTGGGACGTCTACTTTTCAGAAAACAGTTTTCTGTGTGGCTTGTTTGGTTTGGCTTTCTGGGATGTCATTTTCGCAGACGTTGAAGGCGCCTTTATCAATCGTTACCAACATCGACCATTGGATCTGTACCATTCAGATTTCGTAGACAAGCGAGCCGAACAGATTGAAGCCGTGTTTCAAACGATATCCAAACATGGGCTGAACCATTTTCTTGATACTTACGATGAAAAGCAAGGTATCGCGAACCCCTTTGTTCATTGGAATTATTTTCCTAAAGCACTCATCGAACACGGCATGGCTTCAATTCCAAATGCCTTGGTTGTAGACCTCTTCAAAGTGATATTGAGTGACTTAAAGCTATTTAGAACTGGGATGCCGGATTTGATTGCGTTCAAGGGCGATGAGTTTCATTGGATTGAAGTCAAAGGCCCTGGCGATAAACTGCAAGACAACCAGTGGCGCTGGATCAAAGAGTTTGAGCGATTGTCTGTCCCCTTCTCTGTTTGTTACGTCAATCAATGAGTCTTAGCTCTTAACTCTTAACTGCTAGCTTTTAGCTCTTGGGACTTAAATCTAGCTAAGTCTAAACACCAATTTCTGAGCACTAGCGAGTGACGCGCATCGACAAGTCACTCGCCCCATCAAGATCTTGTCTACAAAATTGTTAGAACATGAGCATTTTCAATCATTTTCGATATAATTATAGAAAATGCCTAATATTTAAATACGTATGAATTTAAAAAAACTCTTCATTTTAGCTTTTGTTAGCGTCTTCTCAGGTTGTGCCGTCTACGCGGGTTTAAACTTCGACGAACTGTTTGGTGAACAACAAGTACGCGATCGCCAAGCACCTATTCTTTCAGCTCAAGCGCAGCACTTCATTGACGAAGTAAAGCCCATCATTGATAACCGATGCGTGGTTTGTCACGCTTGTTATGACGCCCCTTGCCAACTCAAAATGTCTTCAGTGGAAGGTATAGACCGAGGCGCGAGCAAGGCACTCGTTTATCAAGGCACCCGCTTAACGGCATCAGCCCCTACTCGCTTGTTTGAAGATGCTTTAACCACGCAAGAGTGGCGCGATGCGGATTTTCATCCTGTCCTCAATGAGCGTATGCAGAACTCAACGGCTAACCTCGATGCTGGTCTTGTTTCTCGTATGTTGATCCAGAAAGAGAATCACCCTCTGCCCGATCAAACCCAGCTTGAAGGTTTCGACTTTTCAATCGATCGCGACCAACAGTGCCCAACCATTGAAGAATACGCTCAATACGAGAGAGATTACCCAACTTGGGGAATGCCTTATGGGATGCCAAACTTAGACAAAACCGAATACGCGACTTTAATGAGTTGGTTGGAAAATGGCGCGTTAATGAACGACCACATTCCATTGACTGATGCAGAACAAGAGCTCGTTAATGTCTACGAAAGCTTTTTAAACAAGAGCGACAATAAGAGTCAACTTTCAGCACGTTATATCTACGAGCACCTGTTTTTATCTCATGTCTATTTTTCTGATTTAGCTCAACCAACGCGTTTCTTTACTGTTGTTCGCTCTGCAACACCACCAGGTGAAGCGGTACAACGCATCACGACTCGTCGCCCTTATGACGATCCAAAAGTAGACCGTGTTTACTACCGTCTGATTCCAGAACAAGGCACTATCGTCGACAAAACGCACATGCCTTTCGCGCTTAATAAAGAGCGTCTACAAAAGTGGAACACCTGGTTTGTCGACGTAAATTACGAAGTAAAACAACTACCTAGTTACGACATCGATGTTTCAGCAAACCCAATGACATCATTTGAAGCGCTGCCAGTAAACTCGCGCTTCAACTTCATGTTAGATAACGCGCAAAACACCATCATGGCCTACATCAAAGGACCTGTGTGTCGTGGTCAACTTGCCTTGAACGTAATTAACGACCGTTTTTGGGTTTTCTTCATCGACCCAGAGAAAGCCGATGTTCCAGAAATCAACGCCTTCTACGCAAGTCAAAAGAAAAATTTAAAGCTACCTAGCGAACTAAAAAGTAACACCGTACCTGTGACCAACTGGGTAAGATACGCAAAGCAACAAGCGCAATACCTAAACGCGAAATCAGACTTCACTAACCAATGGTTCGAGAGTGGCGTCCACCTAGACACTGGCATCATTTGGGATGGCGATGGCATCAACCCGAATGCTGCTCTCACCGTCTTTAGGCACTTCGATAGCGCCTCTGTTGTACAAGGGTTAGTTGGCACGCAACCTAAGACTGCGTGGATTCTTGATTATGCTCTTCTAGAGCGTATTCATTATCTTCTCGTTGCAGGCTTCGATGTTTACGGCAACTTTGGCCACCAGCTGATTACACGCATGTTCATGGACTTCTTGCGTCTTGAAGGTGAGAGTAACTTCTTAAGCCTTCTTCCTAAAGACGTTCGTCACATTGAACACTCTAGTTGGTACCAGAACCAAAGCGCACAACTGAGTGACTATTTGCAGCGAAACATTGCACCTTTTGATCAGCCGACCAGCGTGGTTTACAAAACGGCGGATCCGAAACACGAACTGCTTGATATGATCAAAGATAAGCTCGCACCTGTTCTCGATAATCGCTTTGAGATTGTTGAAACAGGTTTTGGTAGGAAGAATGAAGCACTGCTTAACCAAGTGAATTTGATAAAGGGCGAAGGCCTGCGTCATGTGCCTCAATTAGTGATGATCATGATTGAAGGCGAAAACGGCGAAGAGCAACTGTTCACCATGATTCACAATAACGCGCACAGCAACATTTCTAGCTTGTTTAATGAAGAAGGTAACCGTGATTACGCCAATGATGACCTTACCCTCGTACGAGGCGTTGTCGGTAGCTACCCTGCGGCTTACCTATCATTAACCGAGAGCGAGATTCCTACTCTGGTTAAAACGCTGCAAAACTTAAGCACTGAAGAAGACTACGTGGCGCTGCTGGATAAGTTTGCGGTACGACGCAGTTCTAGCGAGTTCTGGCCATTCAGTGATCGCGTGCATCGTTGGTATCAACAAGACCAACCGATCGAGTTCGGATTGTTGGATTACAACCGCTTCGAGAACCGTTAGTTTTCACTCATAAAGCATAAAAGCAAAAATCCTCTGTCTTGGCCGAGGATTTTTTGTATATGGGGAAAAGTATCTTAGGTGCTATTGAGAAGCGAGAAGTGCTCTTGAGAAGCGAAAAGCTCTCTATATTGAATCCGATGCTTCCGGTTGGTGTAGCTCATCAAAAAACGCACGCGCGGCGGGGGAAAGGGAATCTACAGGTTGCTTCAACACCACATAAAACTGACTCTTAAGGCTCCACTTCTCGGGCTGAAGCGGAATCAAGGCTTGGTCATAATGGCCACGGTCGATTAAATGAGACGGTAAAAAACTCAGGTGTGTGCCCGCCAAGGTTAAAATCACACCCGACTCGACATGCCAGCCATCAAAAGGCTTTACGGAATCGTACTGCTCAATATTCAGTAATCGGAACATCTCATCTTTGGCATAGCCGCCCATGTTGATACGACAGCCATCCAATGAGAAATCCTTGTCCATGATCTTCTCAGCCAGATCCTTACGCGCATACAGATAACTGTGCTCTTCAAACAGTGGGTATTTATGTTGAAACGCTGATTTTTGATGTGACCCTAGAACCACTATCATCATATCAATCTGGCTCTTTGCTAACTTCTCATTCAACTGGGTGAAATCCCCGACATCAACACTCACCTCTACACTGTTACTGCGTTGGTAAAACGTCTCGATCGCTTTGGGAAGTGGGTTATAAGGCAAAGTGACGGTGTTATCCAAACATCCAATTCGCACATGCCCAGAGATTTCCGTCTGTACACCTCGTAACTTATAAGCGAAGTCGGTTAAGGTCGATTTTAGTTGGTTCGCATATTTATACACTTGCTCACCTTCATGAGTCAGCTTAAAACCACGTCGACCACGTTGGCATAATGTTAATTCTAAGCTTTTTTCCAAGGCAATAAGCTGATTACTCAGCACTGGTTGACTAATCCCAGTGCTTGCGACCGCCTGATTGATGCCTCCTTGTTCAACAATTTCACAAAAAAGCTCTAATCTACGTAGGTCTCTTTTATCTAACTTATTGTTTGGATTCACTTTACCACTCACATTTGTTTTTTGTTATGTTTACATCTGATTATATTCATTTATTAACAATAAATACATCAGTATGCTTTATTCACACTTATGGAATAACAATGCATGGATGGCACTATGGCGGCAGAAGCTTACGTGAATAAACCCGAAGCAACACACAGCCACAA
Organism: Vibrio sp. 10N.286.49.E11; assembly: GCF_041469505.1. Lineage (NCBI taxonomy): Bacteria > Pseudomonadati > Pseudomonadota > Gammaproteobacteria > Vibrionales > Vibrionaceae > Vibrio > Vibrio sp. 10N.286.49.E11. Next base: position 30,341 of record NZ_JBFRKQ010000063.1, on the reverse strand, counting down.
AAAGATAGATGACTTCGAGTTGGAACCCGTTCCCGAGAAGGCCAAACGATCTTGGTGGGTCATCAGCCTTATTTGGTTGGCAATCGGCATCGACATTTCGGGACTGTTTCTCGGCTCGATTCTAAGCAGCGGTATTGGTTTTGAAGACGCACTGCTTGCCACGTTTATTGGTTCAGGCTTATTGGCGATCATCGCGATGCTGTGTGCCAACATTGGCTTTCAAGCTGGCGTGTCTACCCCGCTGGTGAGCAGCGCGGTATTTGGCCGTAACGGCGGTAAAATTCTTGGCTTCATCAACGGCATCTCATTAGTCGGCTGGTTCGCATTCCAGGCTGATTTCTTCGCTTTCATCATGGTCGATGCACTGGCGAAATACGACATCATAATTTCACACCTCACCGCTCTTATTGGCGGCAGTGTGTTAATGATGATGACGGCTATCTATGGCGTTCGTGCTTTAGGCAAACTCAGTACCTATTCTGTTCCATTGATGGTGACGTTGATTACCATCGGTTTGTTTATGGCTGCTGATTATCAAGGTGGCGCAGCGCCATCGATTGAAGATCCTTTGACGCTTGGCCAAGCCATCTCTTTTGTTATGTCTATCTGGATTCTAGCTGCGGTTGCTGCACCTGATATTGCTCGCTACGCCAAAACACGCCGTGATGCGATTTTAGGAGCGGGTATCGGTTTCCTCGTCGGCAACAGCGCCATCATTCTTATCGCATTGATCTTGACCAAAATGACCGGCACCGACGACCTAGTCGAAGTCTTCTTCACCCTAGGTTTAGGCATGGCGGCCATTATAGTACTGGTATTCGCACAATGGACCACCAACAGTAGCAACCTAACCTCTGGCGGCTTATGCATGTCGATGGTTCTACCTAAGATTCCGCGCCCTGTTCTGGTTGTGATCATGACCATCGTCGGCATTGGTATCGCTCAACTCGGCATGGTGAACAAGTTTACCGACTTCTTAATGCTACTCAGCGTAACCATTGCGCCTGCTGCGGGTGTCTACATCGTTCAATATTATGTTTTTGATTCGACAAAAATGAGCTTTGAGAACATCCAACAAGTTCCAGCTTGGATGTTTAAAGGCTTGGCTTCTTGGGCATTTGGTACTGCATTCAGCGCTTGTACTGCACCAGAGTTTTTCAACCTGTTTTCGTTCACCAGCATCTCGGCGTTAGACGGCATTCTTGCCGCTGGTGTGATTTACCTCGCCCTAATGAAGCTTTCTCCTTCAAGTGATAAGGAATAGTAGTTGTGATTATTACTGAACAAATGATTGATGATATCGCGCTGGGTGCGACGGTATTAGGTACTGGCGGCGGCGGTGACCCATACAGCGGTGCCTTGATGGCGAAAGTAGCCATTGCAACGGCAAAGCACCCTGTACGCATGATTCCTTTAGAAGACGTGCAAGACGATTGGATGACAGTGCCCTCTTCAATGATTGGCGCACCAACCGTCGCAGTAGAGAAACTCAATTCGAAAGATCAAATGTTGATTGCTTTCGAAGCGATGGAAAAAGCGCTCGGCACTGAAGTAGCGGCAACGTTTCCTATCGAAGTAGGCGGCTTCAATTCATTGATTCCAATTCTCGTTGCAGCACAAAAGAACATTCCTGTGATCGATTGTGATGCGATGGGACGTGCGTTCCCAGAAGCTCAGATGGTGACCTTCTTTCTTGATGGTCTCCCTTCGGCACCGAACACATTGGCCGATGAGCGTGGCAATGTCGTCACGCTTTATCCGATTGACGGTATTTGGTCTGAAAAGTTTGCGAGGCCGATTACCGAACAGATGGGTGGCTCTGCAGCAATGTGCGATTACCCAATGAACGGTAAGAACCTAAAACGCAGCGCACTGCCTGCAACACTGACCCAAGCAATGAAGATTGGTGAAGCGATTAGACTGGCGAACGACAACAATAAAAGTGGCACACAGGCCGTATTAGACATTGTCGGCGGCCATACCATCATCAGTGGCAAGATTGTTGATATTCAACGTGAAACCGATGGTGGTTTTGCAACAGGTGGTGTCGTGATTGAAAAGCTGGCTCAGTTTGAAGATACCGGCGTCGATAACGTGTTTGTGCAGTTCCAAAACGAATTACTTCTCGCGCACAAAGGTACAAGCCGCGCAGACATGAGCCAAGATAACCTGCTGGCATCAACACCGGATCTTATTTCGATCTTGGATCATGAAACGGGTAAGCCAATCACAACCGAACAACTTCGTTACGGGCAGCGCATCGACCTTATCGCTTACCCTTGCGACCCCAAATGGCGCACTGACAAAGGTATTGAAGTCGCGGGCCCGGGTTACTTTGGCTACACCGTCGAGTATCAAACCATTGAACAACTAAAGTCTGCATTGAAGAGGTAGTCGCATGACAAACATTACGCTTGATTACTGCCGTTTGGGCATTGACGTAGGTGGCACCAATACCGACGGTGTGCTGCTCGACGCAGACTTAAATGTGATTGCCAAAGTAAAAACCGCAACCACACATGATGTTTCAACAGGGATCGACAACGCGATTTCTGCGCTATTAAACCAAGCAAACATTGATGGTCAGCAAGTGAAACACGCGATGCTTGGCACGACTCAATGCACCAACGCAATCGTTGAACGAAAAGGCTTAGACAGAGTCGGCATGATTCGCTTAGCGCTTCCCAGTGGTGATAGCGTCCCGCCCCTTTGTGGTTGGAGTGAAGCGTGGCAAAACCTGCTTGGTCAGCACTTCTACCAAGCACACGGCGGCTATGAATATGACGGCCAGTTGATTGCCGACATTCAAGAGTCTGAGATCCGCGAGCTTTGCCAGAAAATGAAAGGCCAAGTGGATTCCATTGCTATCTGCGGAGTGTTCTCTCCCGTCAACGGCGACCAGGAGCTTCAAGCAGCAGAATGGATTCAACAAGAACTTCCGGGCGTGAACCTATCGTTATCCCATAAAGTGGGCAGTTTAGGGCTTTTAGAGCGTGAGAACGCCACTATCCTCAATGCGGCTCTGCAAGGGACAGCAAAACGATTCGTTGACGGCTTTTGCAGTGCACTCATCAATCATGAAATCCACACCACGCCTTATTTCGGTCAGAACGACGGAACACTGATGTCACAGCAGTTCGCATTGATGTACCCGATTCTTACCGTGGCTTGTGGGCCAACAAACTCGATTCGTGGAGCGAGTCACTTAACTAAGTTAAAAGACGCGATTGTGGTCGATGTGGGCGGCACTACGTCTGATATCGGCGTACTGACTCACGGCTACCCAAGAGAATCGAGCTTAGCAGTAGAAATCGGTGAAGTGAGAACCAACTTCCGTATGCCTGATATTTTGGCGTTAGCCATTGGTGGTGGTACCAAGGTTCGCTTTGAACAGCAGCGTATAGAGCTAGGCCCAGAAAGTGTTGGCCATACCTTGACGCAAACGGCGCGTAGCTTTGGTGGTGATGAACTTACGCTCACCGATATTGCACTCAAAACAGGACAAATGCAGTGGCAGGCAGAACATCAACTGAGTGATGAGATTGGTGTTTCAGCCGAACAAGCAAGCAAGATTTATCAACAAATGGTCACGGATGTTGAAGAAGGCATCGATAAGATGAAGACCTCTGCGGCGAGTGTACCCGTAATCATGGTTGGTGGTGGTAGTGCCCTATTCCCAGATCATTTTGAAGGTGTGAGCCAAGTGGTTCGTCCTGAGCACTTTGAAGTGGCTAATGCGATTGGTGTTGCGTTGGGTGAAATATCAGGTCAATTCGATAAGATCGTACCGATTGACCCAGCATCACGTGAAGAGACCTTAAAGGGCTTGGAAGCGCAATCAAAGCAACTGGCGATTGAAGCTGGCGCATGCAGCGATAATGTCGCGATCATTGAACGCAGCGAGATTCCATTAAGCTACCTACAAGGCAATATGGTTCACGTTAAGATCAAAGCTGCTGGACATATCAAGATGGCTTAGAGCCGTTCCTTGAAAGCCTTACTTGGATTCTTATTCGACAATAAAAAAGCAGGTCACTTCTTCATATTAAAACGGAGAAATAGCCTGCTTTTTGTTTTCTGTTCTTATTTTGGGGCTTTCCGCCCAATAGCCACTCTATAGTTGCTCTCGGAGCGCTGCTAACGAGTCTTTCACCAATTCAGGTAATGAGTCTGCATTATCGCGATATTGAAGTAATGGATCCTCGCTCGCTTCAATGCTCTGGCATAAAGCAAACAGTGCAGATAATCCTAGGCTGCCGGCAGACCCTTTCAGTTTATGAGCTAAAGACTTAATTTCACGAGCGTTGTCAGCGGCACTTGCCACAATCAGTTCATCGAGAGTGACTTGGCTGCTTTGGTCAAACAACCCAACAATCTGCACTATTTTTTCTCGACCGAGAATGGCCAAGTCGTCTTTGATAATCTTAGGGTTAATCATCTGCACAATCGGTTCTCCTTGATTATGTTCCGCGTCTTGGTTTGCTCGTTGTGTCGAGCTTGCAAATGCCAATGCTGATAAGTCTAGCTCGGTTTCCTGAGGTTTAGAGTTTAGCTGACAGCAAACAGCATCTGACGGATCCGGCTGAGGCAGCAACAGCGTGTGACCGTCCAACTGCTCAACAATCAATTCCGATAATGCTTCCTTCTCTAACGGCTTAGGTAAGAATCCATCAAAGCCAGACGACAAATAGCTTTCCACTTCTTCGTTAAACACATGAGCCGATACTGCGATCATTGGGGGTACTTTTCGAATTACGTCTTCTTCACTTTTATGCTGAAGCGCATCGTCTTTGAGTTGTTGAATTAACTCGACGCCATCGCAGTCGGGTAAGTTAATGTCCACCAGCGCAATATCGAACTCTTGCTCACTGAATATGGCTCTCGCTTCTTGTCCGGTTGTCGCAATCACAACCTCGTGCCCCAAGTTATGCAAGAAGCCTTCAGCAACGATGCAGTTTACGGGGTTATCTTCAATCAGAAGTACTTTAGCTCGAATACACGCTTCAATGACCGGTACTTTCGTTTCTATCTTCTCACCGGCTTCAAGTGGCAGTGAGAACCAAAACTGGCTACCCTCGCCTTCTTCAGAATGAACGCCAATATCCCCGTTCATTGCCAACATGATGCTTTTACTGATCGCTAATCCAAGCCCTGTGCCGCCGGTTTTGTTGCGACCGCTATCGGTTTGGGTAAAGGCATCAAACAGACAAGCTTGTTCGCTAGCATCAATACCGACACCTGTATCTGACACTTCAAACATCACTCGATTTTCATCTTCGATATCTAAGCTGATAAAGATATCGACCGAGCCACTTTCCGTAAACTTAATCGCGTTACCGACCAAATTATTCAAGATTTGGCTGATTCGCGTTACGTCACCACGCCAATAGCGTTGCACATCACTTTCAATATGGAAATCAAAGTTCAGCTTCTTCTCAGCGGCACGCCCTTCCATCAATTGGTAGGTATCTTGAACCATCTGATGAAGATCAAACGAAGCAGTGCGGATTTCTAAATGCCCTGCTTCAATCTTTGAGTAATCCAACACGTCATTCAAAATCGCGAGTAGGTTCTTACCGCTGCGGTTAATGATGTCTGCATAGCCGGATTGCAGCGGGTCTAACCCGGTATCTTTGAGCAATCTTGCAGTACCTAATACACCGTTCATCGGCGTTCGTATTTCATGACTCATCGTCGCAAGGAAAGCGGATTTTGCGCGGCTTGCTTGTTCTGCGGCGTTACGAGCCTTAGCGTGGTTCCCTACCTCGATGTTCAGCTTCTCATTGGTCTTTTGCAGCTGGTAGGTTCGGTCTGTGACCAACTCTTCTAAGTGTTCTTTGTGCTCTTCAAGTTCGCGTTTCGCCTTTGCTTCACCCACCGCAACCACTTGTAGCGCCTGCGCGGTGTTTCTGGCAGTGATGATCGCCTCGCCCATATGAGCCAGCTCATCATTACCCTTTACCGAGATATCAATATTCAGGCGACCTTGTGCGATAGACATCAAGGCCGATGAGTATTCAGTAAGACGTTTAACAACCGAGATATACACCACTCGCCACACGATAAATGCAACGATAACCAAACCAATAACCGAAATCACAGACAGTGACCATTGAGCCAAATTCAACGTGCTGGTCAGCTCATCAACCGCTTTTTTGGTACTGCGGTTTGAATCATCAACCAGTTGGTTAACCGTTGTATTCAGCTGAGAGAACAGCTCCAACGTATTTTGCATCAGAAACTCTGACTTTTTGGTGTTCTCATATTGTTCTAATGAAATATCGAACACGACTTGGCGTTTTCTGAGCTCTTCTAGAAGCTGAGACATCTGCGCTGAACGAGTAGGATCTTCGACCGCTTTAACGCGGCGCGCCATGATTCTTAGGTTGGATTCAAATTCTGATTGGATTTGATGAATACGCTCTACGTTGGTAACGGTTTGCGTTTCTTCAATTTGGTTAAGCATTTTGAACGCCAGCAAATGCAATTCGTGTAGGCGCTCAGACAAATCAAGGTCAACCTCTACAAGCGCATCTAAGGCTTGGTAGGCTTTATCCGTTTCTTTGGTTTCTAGCAGGTCATAGATATGCGTGACGTTAGCAACCGCAATGGTAGCCGTGTTCAAAACTTGGGTTCGCGTCAACTGCTCTAGCTCTTCGGCCAATAGGCGCATCTCTTCGACACGAGACGACAACTCTTTGCTTAACCAAAGCTTACGCTCAACCGACACACCCAACTCAGCCAGTGTGTTAATAACGCTTTGAACATTGTTTTCGAGTTTATTGAGGAGCTGAGAATCGAAACTGTCGACACCAAGCTCTTTGATATGTTGAAGAAGCGACTCAAGTTGGTCAAACAGTACGGTGCCAGCCTCTTTTCTTTCGGCCTCGTTTCTCGCATTAGAAAGTGTTTGTACTGACGAAATAATACGGTTACTCAACTCAGAAACCTGACGAGCTTCGATCATGGCAGGAAGCGCCGAATCAACGACGTTTCTTTCCGTTTTTGCTACAAAGCTAAAACCAGAAACACCGATCAATGCAGACAATAGAACCAACAGTGCCATCACTAAGAATGAGGCCAGCAGCTTGCGTCCAATACTCGCTGAAGCTAACAACATAAACTCTAAACCTTAAAACGTTCTTCTTTACCCATGCAGAATACGCTATATTTTGCAGTGTTTCTTATCTAAAACCAATAAAACGGCAATTCATGCTATCTAGACCTTTCGCTTCAATAATTCTTCTCTCACTACTGGCCTCAGTGACCACTGTCGCAGGGGCTAGCGAGCCTTTGAGCCCAATAAAACCAGCCGAAGCCACATCACACAAAGAGAAAATTTGTGCCATTTATCCGCACCTCAAAGACTCTTATTGGTTGTCGGTAAACTATGGAATGATCTCTGAAGCAGAAAAGCAGCAAGTTGAGCTAAGAGTATTGGAAGCTGGCGGTTACCCCAACGTGGCCAAACAAGCCTCGCAACTGGTGCTTTGCACACAATGGGGAGCCGATGCGATTATTTTAGGCACAGTTTCACCCGATGCATACCATGACAACCTTACTGATTGGGTTGGCTCGACGCCTGTATTTGCTACGGTAAATGAGTTAACCGTCAATGAAGAACAACAGAAGGTATTAAAAGGTACGGTCGGTGTCGATTGGTACCAAATGGGATACCAAGTCGGAGATTTTTTGTCGAAACGACACCCGAAAGGATCAGGCGAAACACCTATCGCCCTGTTACTTGGCCCACAAGCGAGTGGCGGCACTAAGCCTGTAGCACTGGGGTTTTATGATGCGATCAAGTCGAGTGATATCAAAATTGCGATCAGCTATTGGGCAGATAACGATAAAGAACTTCAAAGAAATCTAGTACAGCAGGTGATAGAAGAACCTGATATCCAATATATAGTCGGAAGTGCCGTCGCGATTGAAGCAGCGATCAGTGAGCTACGAGCGGCCGATAAAACCGAAGATATTGGGTTAATCTCAAGTTACCTAAGTCACGGAACCTACCGTGGTTTACTCCGTAACAAGGTACTTTTTGCGCCAACAGATAAAATGGTTGAGCAAGGTCGCTTGTCGGTAAAACAAGCCACGAGTTACTTACGCGGTCAACCTTACGAGCAACACAGCGCACCGATTATCGAAGCGCTGACACCTGCAACTCTCAAAGATCAAATTATCGCCGACTCATTGTCACCTTCTGAGTTTCGTCCGGTATTCAGTGTGAATCCTTAGTGCTATATTGGCTGAAGAACTCAAAACAATAAAAACGAAACAACAATTTAGGGAACATTCATGCAAAAAACGACGCGCACTATGCCAACACATAAGCATATCGCTTTGGTCGCTCATGACCACTTCAAACCTGAGCTACTAAGATGGGTCAAAGAGAACAAAGAAAAACTACAAAAGCACTTCCTTTACGCAACGGGCACGACTGGTTCTCTACTCAGTAAAGAGACAGGCTTAGCAATCAAGAGCATGATCAGCGGCCCAATGGGCGGCGACCAACAACTTGGCGCGCTTATCTCTGAAGGCAAAATCGATATGCTGATTTTCTTCTGGGATCCGCTTAATGCTGTACCACACGACCCAGACGTAAAAGCACTGCTTCGTATCGCAAGTGTTTGGAACATTCCTGTGGCAACTAACCGCGCTACCGCTAACTTCCTGTTTAACTCTTCATTGCTTGAAGAAGAAGTAATCATCGAAATCCCAGACTACGAAGCGTATCTAGCAGAGCGCACGTAATCGCACGTTAAATGTGATCTCTACTGAACAGACTAAAAAGCCTGCATTTTATCGCAGGCTTTTTTATGTCTCGTTTCAGACATTAAACAGTTCAATCATAAACAGTGTAGTGAGTCTCTACTTATCACTCCACACTGCCATCTCGTTGCCACTTGGCTCTCTGAAATGGAAACGTCTGCCACCGGGAAAGCTAAAGATCTCACGGTTTATCTGACCACCAGCATCAATCACATCGCGCTCAGTTTGCTCAAGATCTTGGCTATAGAAAACCATCAGTGCCGCGCCATTATCCGTATTCGACGCCAGATCCGCCAAATAGAAGCCGCCCATTAAGCCTTTGCCTTCAAAAGCAGAATACTCAGGGCCATAGTCTTCAAAGCTCCAACCAAACACTTGGCTGAAAAACGCCTTAGTTGCTGAGATGTCTTTCGCAGCAAATTCAATGTAGTTAATAGAGCCGTGTTCCATAGCAAATTCCTTATGCTTTATGCGTCTGACTTGTGATATTAGGGCAGGGATTGAAGATCTAATCTTAGACAATCAAGTCAAGTAACATCACTTTTTACGAACAACTGGGTAATCAGAACCATGCAGCTCCTGCACAAAGCCAGAGCCGTCGCCACTGTGCGTGATCCATACTTTCTCTTTTGCCCGCGTCATTGCTACATAGAATAAACGACGCTCTTCAGCATAAGGGAACGCGTCTGATGATTCAGTCAATGCGCCATCAATATGCAGCTGTTTCTTCTTGGTCGGGAACTGTCCTTCGTCAACACAAAGAATAATGACAAAGTCCGCCTCTTTACCTTTACTGCCGTGGCAAGTCATGAACTTGATATCAATGGAAGTGAAGATCTTCTTCCAGTCTTCCAACAACTCTGGCTTGTGGTAATGATTACGTCCAAGTAGCAGCACCGATTTATTGGTTTTGCCTTTGGATTGACGGTTCAGTTGATCAAGAATCTTCTCAACTTCTTTACTTGGCGCACTGTACACCGCCTTCTGCTTCTGTTGCTTGAAGCTGTTCAGTTCTTTCGGAATCTGAATTGGGTTTTCTTGTACAAAGCGATTAGCCACCGCACCTAACTGATTGTTAAAGCGGTAAGTCGTATCTAGGTGATGAATGGTCGAGCTTTCAAAACGATCCTTAAAGCCCGTGGTCAAATCCACATCCGCACCTGCAAACTGGTAAATCGACTGCCAGTCATCGCCTACTGCAAAAATAGAGGCTTGATGCTCGGCTTTAGACTGATTACACAGTGCTTCAACCAAGGCAAGACGATCAGGTGAGATATCTTGATACTCATCGATCATGATGAACTTCCAAGGTGAGATAAACTTGCCCTTCTCGACATACTGAGTCGCTCGGCTGATCATGATTGAGAAGTCGATATGATTCTGTTCTTTCAGCTCCTTTTGCCACGCGGTTACACATGGCCAACACAGTGAAAGCTCGCTGTTGAGGCGCGCATAGTCTCGGTGATCAATCAGCTGTTGCTGTACTTCTTTTTTGGTTAAACCCGACGCATTCAACTGTTCTAGCTGCTTTTCAAGCCAACCGATCAATTTGAGGTTTGAAACGTGGCTACCAAGCTCATCGTCACCGGTTAAATAAGCGATTGGCCATTTAGACAAATGCTTTTGCCAACGTTTAAAGTTGGTCGGTGTCATCCAGTGCTTCTTCAACCAATCAATGCACCATGCTTGGCGTTGGTTGTCATCGAGCGCTAAAGGAGAAATAACCACACGTTCGGGTTCAACTTGATTGAGTATCTTTAAACCCAACTGGTGGAAAGTGCTGACTTGCACCTTCTCTGCTGATAAACCAATTTTGCTGTCGAGACGTTGCTTCATCTCTTCTGCCGCTTCACGACCAAAAGCGAGCAATAGCAACTCTTCAGCTTGAGCTTGATGGCTTTGCAGTAAATACGCGACGCGAGCCGTTAGAACACTGGTTTTACCCGAGCCTGCACCCGCTAAAATAAGGTTGTGATCATCATTCATCAACACCGCATATTGCTGCGATAAGTTCAGTGGTGACGACTCACATTGCGCAAACAACACTTCCCAGTTTTTTCGCTCGGTCTCTAGCCATTGCTGGTTTCTTTCAGCTTGCTTGATTTCCGTTTCAGATAACCATGGCTGCATTCTTGCGATGCGGTTTGGCATGCGTTGTGCGGCCTCTTCTAGCGTCATTGTCATACTCTCTAAGCCTGAGTTGACCATATCAACCCAAGTGTTGACCTTAGAATGCGGTAGAAAGGCTGGTAATTGCTCAAGACGTGTTAATTCAGCTTCCCACTGAGGTACGTGTTCAGCCAATTGTTCACATTGAGTGTCGTGCCACTTCTGATAAGCACTAACTGACGCGCGTGCAAATTGACGGCATTGATCCCAAGGTAAGCCTTGTACTAACCAACTGCACTGTGTTCCATCTTGTTGATTAGCAAAAAATTGTAGCGATCCCCAGAACAATCCGCGCTTTATCGCGATCTTGCCACTCCAAATAGTAAATGGGATACGCTCTTCACTGCCTACTGAAGATAACAGCAAGCGTGGACCATCAAGTTCAACCTGATGATATTCATTTTGAATAAAAAACTGTGCAGTCTTGTTAGCGCTTAGCTGCATTGGAGTGTGCTCTTAATTGGGAATATTGAATTTATATCATGATGCAATGAGAATTAATAATATCTCATATCTTATCGACGCTTTCATGACCACCTACGGGCAATTATGGATAAGTATCAAATTCTTGTGCTTGATTTCTGTTAGGATTATGGTTTTTAGTGTGTCAAGTGAGCGACTGTGGACTTTTCAGCCAAATTACGCCTCTATTGGGCGAATAAAACCATAAATTACAGCGTATTAATTCTCATCACTCTGCTCGGCGTGGTGGTGCCTGCTTGGTATTATGGACAAAACACACTGATCACGCCTTTGATCTTAGGCGTTATTGCTGCGGCTCTTGCGGAAAGTGATGACAGCTTTACCGGGCGCTTGAAAGCACTCACGCTGACCTTTATCTGTTTCGCCGTTGCGGCTTTCTCTATTGAGCTTCTCTTCGATACGCCTTGGCTGTTCGCGATCGGGCTTTTTGTTTCAACCTTCTCTTTTATCATTCTCGGGGCAATTGGCCCTAAATACGCGAGTATCGCGTTTGGTTCTCTCTTGGTTGCCATCTATACCATGCTTGGTGCACACGAGAGCACCAACCTTTGGTTTCAACCGCTTCTACTGTTAACTGGCGCCGCTTGGTACTACTTCATGTCGATGATTTGGCAGATAGTGTGGCCAATGCAACCCGTGCAGCAAAACTTAGCCACGGTATTCGATCAAATCGGTAACTACATCGATTCAAAAGCGGAACTCTTCTACCCCGTTTCTGACTTGATTCCCCAGCCACACCGAATCATTGAAGCCAAACTCAACGCGAGTACCGTTAACGCACTCAACATGTGTAAAGCGACGCTGCTTAATCGCTCTAAGCGCGGACACATTGACGGCCCTAGTGACCGATTTCTTAACACCTACTTCATCGCACAAGATATTCATGAACGCGTAAGCTCTAGCCACTATCGTTATCAAGAGCTAGCAAAACACTTTGAACGCTCTGACGTGTTGTTTCGATTTAAGTATCTACTGGAAGCGCAGGCAACAGCGTGTAAAGAAGTGGCGAGCTCGTTGAAAGTTGGCGCTGAATACCAGCATGGTGACAAGTCTGTATTAGCACTCGATGAGTTGATGTCTTCGCTTAATCATCTGCACCAACAGAACAACCCAGAGTGGAAATCACTGCTGAACCAGTTGGATTACTTATTCAATAACCTAGCAACCGTTGAAAAACAGCTCTCAAATATCAGCAACCCAGATGCAGAGAAGATTGAAGAAGGTGTATTGAACGATACCAACCCTCATACTTTGACGGCAATGTGGCACAAGATCAAAGCTAACTTGCACACCGATTCTATGCTATTCCGCCACGCGATTCGCATGGCGATCACTTTGACGCTGGGCTACGGGATTATCCAGGGTCTTGATATCGAACGAGGTTATTGGATTCTACTGACGACACTGTTTGTGTGTCAGCCAAACTACAGTGCAACCCGTCAAAAACTGACGGCGCGTGTCATTGGCACGGTCGCAGGCTTATTGATCGGAGTACCGTTACTGACTTTCTTCCCGTCGCAAGAGAGCCAATTAGTGTTCATTGTGATCAGTGGCGTGATGTTCTTTGCGTTTCGAATCAATAACTACGGGTTTGCGACCGGCTTTATCACACTGCTTGTGCTCTTCTGCTTTAACCAATTAGGTGAAGGCTACGCGGTAGTATTGCCAAGGTTAGCGGATACCTTTATTGGTTGTGCTCTCGCCGTGCTTGCTGTCATTTATGTGTTACCTGATTGGCAGTCGAAGCGACTGCACAAAGTGATGGCGAATGCGCTCGATTCCAATAAGAACTATCTCGCTCAGATCATCGGCCAATACCGTGTCGGTAAGAAAGATAGCCTAAACTATCGTATCGCTCGACGTAGTGCGCATAATAATGATGCAAACCTGACTGCCGCGATCAGTAGCATGTTGGTTGAACCGGGTAAGTACCGCACCTCTGAAGATGAGAGCTTCCGATTCTTAACACTCAATCATGCTCTACTTAGCTATATCTCGGCTCTGGGTGCTCACAGAACGCGTATTGATGATGAAGCGACACACAAACTGGTGCTAGATGCGCACAGAGTAATCCACCAGCATCTCGACGCTCTAAATGATCAACTCTATTCTCATAAAGAGCATTGTGAAGTGAAAAACGCTTATGACCCGGAGCTGGATAAACGTTTGAGTGAATGGCGAGAAGAAGATGAGAATTCTGTCAAAATGGTTCTACAACAGCTCCATTTGATCTATCGAATGCTTCCAGAACTGCATACCTTAGCGACCAAGTTTGCAGTTAAGGTTAAGATCGACAAGTCGTTTGAAACAGAAGCTTCTTGAGCAACAAACAAAATACCGTAAAAACAAAAAGATAACGCCAATTGCTTATCTTTTGATCATCACAAATATTTATACATTGCTTTACCCATACCCCTAATTGGGTAGAGAAATTACTTACCTACCCTTGTGCCACAAGGGTTGAAGGCGTTTTTACATTGTAGGAATTTTCTGACTTTGATTGACCAAGCCTTAACTTTTCCTAACATTTCTCGGACAAAAAACGACCACAGGAATTTATAGTTGTCTTAGTTTCAAGAAACTTCAAACATCATTTAAAATTCACTTAATCTTGTTTGATTTCCTGAATCAGTAGACTATGCTCTAAAGAGCATATTGATTTGAACAAAGGTCACACTATGAATACACAGCAATTTGAAGCATTTAAGCAGCAAATACAGCTTCTTAGCCCACAACAATTAAAAGCACTTCAGGGTGAGATCGACGGCAACCTTGAAACAGAGAAGCCTTCTTTGCTTACTGATGAAGAATTAAACGCGCTAAATGACCTGTTCAGTTAATAGACAGACATCACTATTTTAGCTTAAGTTCACATTTTCACCGTAAATTTCATCTGTTCACCATTGCGCTCAAAATATCGTCCGCCTAGACTCATTTCATACGTCAATAAAAGGTTCTGATATGTCGATATCTGGTATTCAATCTGGTTACGCCATTATTCAGCAATCCACCAACATGGCTGAAGAAGCCGCAATCGAGCTCAACCAAGCCTCCAAACACGCTCTAGAATCCGACGACACTTTCGAAGCTAGCGATCTCAGCTTTAATCAAATAGAGCCTGAACAAGCCATTTCCTTTAAAGACAAAGAACCTGAACCTGCTTCATCTTCAACCGATTCCTTGATTAAACTGACACAAAGCGCAAGTTATAACCGCGTTGGTGCAAGTGTGGTTGATCGTCAAAACGAAGCCATCGGTAGCCTTCTCGACATTCATATCTAAATTTCGCTCAAATACAGCCTATATTTCGCGAAACTTCGCTGCTTTTTGCTTCAACAACCACACAAACTGTAACTCATTATATCAGGCGCTTGTTTCTGGTTTATTACTCGGTAGAATCAGCGCAAACCAATTTGCTGCACAAACTTTACTTCATACTATTTATGCCAAAACTAAATCTGCATCGCCGTGACTATGTTTCTATTTTAGGAGGCGACATCTCCGCAGACGAATTAGAAAAAAAGCTTCAGCCTCATTTTGAAAAGCCAGTAAATAAGCTGACACCTAGCCCCTACCTGACAGAAAAGAATCTCACACGTCGCTGGACAGCGCTCGATAATGCAGATTCACAGCAAGAACTGCTCGACCCTCATACACAAAGTCAGTTCCAAGCTTATGAGAAAAACATTGAGCACTTTATTGGCACCGTTAAAGTCCCTGTGGGAATATCTGGCCCTTTAAGAGTCAATGGCCTATTTGCTACGGGCGATTACCTCGTACCACTCGCGACCACAGAAGCTGCGCTTGTCGCGTCTTATAACCGTGGTTCTAAGCTGATTACGGCTTGTGGTGGCGCAAGTGCTATGTTGCTCAATGAAGGCGTAACACGTACTCCTGGCTTTGCATTTCAAGGATTAGTTGAAGCCGGACAGTTTGTGGCTTGGGCTGTGACTCAGTATGACCAGTTCAAGATCTTGGCAGAATCAACAACATCACACGGCAAGCTGACCGACATTAATATCAACATCGAAGGTAACCATGTTTACTTGGTGTTCGAATTTCTAACCGGAGACGCTTCTGGTCAGAATATGGTGACCATCGCAACCAATGCCGTGTTTGAGTACATTATTGAAAATACGCCAGTTAAGCCTGACCACGCTTTCCTTGATGGTAACTTGTCAGGCGATAAGAAAGCCAATACCCAAACCTTGCGCAGCGTTCGTGGTAAAAAAGTAACTGCTGAGGTTAATATCCCTGCTGAGCTTGTCGCGAAGTACCTACACACGACGCCTGAGAAGATGGTCCAGTTTGGTCAAATGACCACAGTCGGTGGCGCTTTGAGTGGTACTATCGGTATCAATGCCCATTATGCGAATGCGCTGGCGGCACTTTATATCGCTTGTGGCCAAGACGCGGCCTGTGTCGCTGAGTCAGCGATTGGTATGACGCGTATGGAACTCAACAAAGAAGGCGGTTTATACGCTAGCGTGACACTGCCTAACTTAATGGTGGGGACTGTCGGCGGTGGTACCGGCTTGCCAAGTCAAAAAGCCTGTTTAGATTTACTTGGGCTGCATGGCAACGGTAAATCACAAGCCCTAGCTGAAGTTTGTGCTGCACTGTGTTTGGCCGGTGAGCTATCGATTGTGGGCGCATTTTGTGCAGGCCACTTTTCACGAGCTCACCATAAACTAGCTCGTAAATAACCTTTATCCAATTTGGCTTGTTCGGTTTTGTCGTTCATGCAAAATCACAAGCCAATCTGAATGCGTGAGTCATAAATGGATTACTTACACTTATCTAGGGTGAGCCTTAAGCACCTCACTGCGCTGCATATTATGCTGAACACCCACAGCGTCACTCAGACCTCAGAGCAACTCTGTGTCAGCCCTTCGAGTGTAAGCAAAACCCTATCTCAGCTGCGTGACATTCTGAATGATGAGCTTTTCTATCGAGATGGTACCAAGCTTATCCCGACTCCCTTTGCTCTGAAGATAGCGCCCACCGTTCATGCAATTCTTTCCAGCATGAACGGACTGCTTCATCAGAAGAGTTTTACCCCTCAAGAGTACCAAGGCAGTTTTTCACTTTCGATGCGTGAAAGTACCTTCGAAGTATTTGCCTCTAAGATAAGTAAAATCACCACTGAACTCGCACCAAACGCGAAGCTCAACATCTATTCGAAACAACAACTTGGCTTCGATGCTTTGCTCAGTGGCAAGGTCAATTTGATCTTGTTGCCTCATGATATATCTCAGCCGCCGACCGATAACAAAGAGCTGGTTTGGGAAACAATTCTTCCAGATGAGATGGTTTGTTTGATGGGCGCACACCACCCTCTCGCTCAGCAAGAACTGACGGTAGAAGGCTACTTAGATTACAAGCACATTGGGATTTTAGATAACGAACTGTCTCAGCCTTACTTTGAACAAAACTTGGTTCAATGCCACCAACCAAGAGAGATGGCAATATCGGTCGCGGACTTCGGTGCTGCGGCTGTGTTGTGTCATCACACCCCTTTCCTTTTCACTTGCTCTAAACAGTGGGCTGAACATGCTAAACAAGCTCAGGGCTTAGTGAGCAAGCCCTTGCCTTTTGATTACGGTAAGGTGGCGTATAGCTTGGTGTGGAACAAACCCAACATGAATGATCAAGCGATCAAATGGTTGTGTGACCTGTTTTTAGATGCTTAATATTTTTAGAGACTTAATATCTTTAGAAACTTAACGTTCTTAGAAGCCTGATTGACCGCCTGAGAAACTTAAAGACTAAGTATAAACTTCAGGAGTTTGCATCGGTCTTTGGACTATGGTGTAGAGCTTATCGTGAAAGCTCTGCATCTGTTGTTCGGTACATTTCGGCCAATCTAACGCTTCGCCAATGACACCATGATGTTGAAACGCATTCAGTCGAATTCGAACATCACTTGGTAGAGTCTTCAAGTAACGCCCTACCTGTTCAATTTCGTCTTCAAGATCGCTTTTATTTGGGATATGCAGCAACCTAACTTCGTGCAGTTTTCCTTTATCTGCTAAGTAGTTAATGGTTTCAAACACCCTATGATTACCTCTACCCACTAACCATTGATGTGTTTCCGATTGCCATGATTTTAGGTCAATCATCGCGCCATCAAGATAAGGCAACACCTTGTCCCACCCTTGCAGTGACAGCGAACCATTACTATCAATAAAGCACGTGAGATGCGCTAACTGTGGATCACTTTTAATCGCTTGAAACAGTTCGATGATAAACGGCAACTGCATGGTCGCTTCACCGCCAGAAACGGTAATACCACTCAAGAAAAACTGATTATGCCTGACGAGTTCAAGCACCTCTGAGACCGTCATTGTGGTAATTTTCGGGCTCGACTTATGATCGCAGATATCAATGCACTGATCGCAGTTGGTGCAAGCTGCGGGATCCCACTTCACTTTGCCATCAATAAGACTCAGAGCACTGCTCGGACAGCCGCTAATGCAGTCACCACAATGGTTACAGTGATTGATTGTGTGTGGGTTGTGACAGGTAATACAGTCAAAGTTGCAGCCCTGAAGAAACAGCACCAAGCGGTTTCCCGGGCCATCAACACAAGAAAAGGTCAGCACACGGCTGACCTTCGCTTGTTTTTCTGTCTTATTATTTTTAACCCTAGCCATTTGAGTTGTTAGATCAGAAATTTTCATAATTCACATTGTTCGTATTCGAAACACACAACACACGTTAAAGCTATTCGTATGTCGGCGACATCTCTAAACTCGCCACGCGTGGTTTACGCTCTAATATGCCCGTGTTCTTCGCAGATTCAGCACCTAAGAAGGTGGTATTGGTGCGTGAGCCTTGTTCGTCATATTTGGCAATATCAGACAGCTTGATCATGTAACCCGTCACACGAACCAAATCGTTTGAAGCCACGTTAGCCGTAAACTCACGGTAACCCGCTTGAATCGCACCTTTACACAAGTTGAACATCGCTTCAGGGTTAGATTTCACTGTTTCGTCGATGGTCAGAATATCACTGATGCCCGAGGTGTAGAACTTATGGTGACCCGCGGTTGCACGAACGTAAGAGACTGGATCCGGTTCGGTACCATAAGGAATACGGACACCCGGCGTCACATCTTCATCTAAGCTAATACCGCCTTGAGCATGCAGCAGAGCTTTACCTTCTAATCCATATTTCACTTCAGAGCGTTCAACGATCTCAGCCAGTTTTTCAGAGATACGATGACCAAGCTGATTAGCCTGTTCATCGTGACCATAACGCCCTGATTGGCCTTCTTTCTCCATCAAGATGTTGACTGCTTCCGCCATGCCGTAAATACCGAACATTGGCGCAAAGCGATCTTCTTCGATCAAACCTTCTTTGGTTAAGAAGCCTTCGAAGAAGTTAGACTCTTCATGCAAGAAGCGGCTACGAGCGTTCATCAACTCAACCATGATGCCACTGTAGTTCGGCAATACTTGTTGTAAGAAATCAGCACTGTCCTCAGACTTCAACGCCACTTGCTTAAGGTTCATACGCACCAAGGTGTTTGAACCACCCGCTAAAGGCAGAGAGTTGTAGCAGCTCACAATACCAAAACGCTTGTCGCCGTAAGCCTCGGCATGCGCTGGATAGTTTGCAATATGTGGTTTACTGCATTCGCAGATGTTGCTCGCCGCATGACGAAGTAGATCATCAGGGGTCACGGCTGGGTCGTACATAAAGGTTAAGTTTGGCGCGATCTGCTTCAATTCAGCGTCTACACGTAAGATCGTACGGCAGATAATGTTGTCTGTCGGGCCGATATTCACATGCATAAACGCGTCTGGCAGTGTGCGATCCAACATGATCCAGAACAGCTTAATCTTTTGGTATACCTGCTCTTCCGTTAAGTCGCTCACGAAAGGCATCAACACATCATCCAACTGACCTAGGTACACCGGGATTGAAGTGACAGAAGGAACATGGTGGTAAAGGATGGTAAGCATGTTCAATGCTTCATCGAAGTTGGTTGCCGCGCTAAGCTCTAAATACTCTGAGCCTTGATGTAAGTATTTAGAATAATCTGGAAGTACATAGCGCGGCTTAAATGGGGCGTGTCCTTCAAACATGTCACACAACACACCTTGTTGTAAGGCTTGCTCTACTTCTTTGCTTACCGGCATATACGGCAGGCTGGCTTCAGCTTCTAAGGCAAGATAGCTCGACTTCTGTTTTGGTGACAGGTTGGCATCTGAAATGATATTGCTAAAGCGTTGTTGTTGCTCTGAAAGTGGTGAAGAAGTAGATGGCGCAGATTGGTGGCTCATGATTAAACCCTTAGTGTTATTATGGGCTTATTTTATATCTCACCGCTATATTTCCACTAATGAAATGTATGCAAGACTATATTTCCAAAATGGAAATAAGTGATTTGTAAATTAGGGGTGTTGAGTTTTCTATGAGCGAGATGGGAAATAGAGAAACCAGAGTTAATAGTGAAGAAATGAGAAAGCGCTAAGTCGTTGTGTTTAAAACGATAGCGCCAAAAAGAGAAAACCCACATAACTGACGTTAAAGTCGTTAATGTGGGTTTAGTAGTTTAAATGAGCATTCTGAATGCTAGCTCAAGGCATACACACGATTACAGATCTGGAAGCGCTTGTTTACGTCCAACACCCATCAATACCTTTAACTCTCCTTGTGGAGTGTCAATCGAGAACGGTGTGGAGACTTCAACGACTGCAAAACCCGCTGCACTCAATACGTTTTCTGAGCGCTGTTGGCTTACACCGTAGTCTTCACTGTCGCTTTCCAAGTACCAATCCCAGTGTACAAACGTGCCGTCGTTTTCAAGCAGCGTGTAAATCAGACTGACTGTGTCTTGTAGGTTCGGGATAAAACCACATACCGAAGAGGCTACCACTAGGTCAAACTGGTTTCTGAATGCTGGATGCTGCGCTGCAAGTCCGCGAGATAAAATGTCAACTACCGGTTCAACGTTAGGTAACTCTTTCTTATCTAACTCTTCAATCATCCCTTCAGAGATATCAAGTGCGATGATCTCTTTTGCGAAAGGAGATATTTTCTGGCTGAGTAGTCCTGTACCACAACCAAAATCAAGGACACGGGTTCCGTTTAAATCAACGAGCTGTGTTAACTGGTCAAATACGGACTGTGCGAATACTGCGGTCGCGGGATCTTTATCCCAATCAACGGCGTATTCGTCCCATTGTTTCGCCATCATGGCCTCCATCTTTACTTCTTGTAGGTTCGGAACTTCCCCAGAGTAAACCAAATTAGTCAATTCGTCATAGAGTTATCATGCAAAGATGGACTATTTCTAAGATAGTCAGCACAATATTCAGATAATATGCACCGACCCCCGCTCAATAT
Source organism: Vibrio sp. 10N.286.49.E11 (assembly GCF_041469505.1). Lineage (NCBI taxonomy): Bacteria > Pseudomonadati > Pseudomonadota > Gammaproteobacteria > Vibrionales > Vibrionaceae > Vibrio > Vibrio sp. 10N.286.49.E11. The sequence continues at coordinate 9,556 of NZ_JBFRKQ010000063.1, read as the reverse complement.
GGAAATGAAATGAACCTTTCTCAAGTCCAAGCCTTTTGTTCCGTTGCTGATTTAGGATCAGTTTCTGAAGCTGCACGCCAGTTAGAATGCAACCGAACCAAACTCAGCATGTCGATTAAAGCCTTGGAAAAAGAGTTAGATGTCGGGCTGTTCGTCCGCAGCGGAAACCACGTTGAGCTTTCAGAAGCGGGTAAAGCGATTTACAAAGATTGCGAAGGCATGTTGGTGACAGCCGCGCGTATTAAACAAACCTGCTTGCATGTTTCGGGTGAATTCAACGCGGAGATTTGGATAGCACGAGATGACTCCCTACCCGATGAAATGTGGCAGGACTTATCTCACGCATTAAACAACAAATACCCTTCTACCTCATTCAACTTCGTTCTCGCGTCGAGCGGTGACTTAGCTAACCTAGTTGAAACTCAGCAAGTCGACTTCGCATTTGGTGTCGATTACGAACGTGTCGATGACCCAAGAATTATCTACAATCCGCTTGGTAAAATTCGAATGATGTCTGTATGTAAGAAAGGCCATGATTTAAGTGCGATGCGACGAGTGTCTGATGAGGTACTGAGAAATTCGATGCAAGCGACCATGGTTTATCTTAATGAAAAGGATAATCCTGAGCTTGAGCCCTTCTCGCGTCGTTACATTGGCTTCTCTAGCTTCGACTTTATGTTGGATACGATTTTACGTGAAGAGGCGTGGGGCGTAATGCCAGAGCCATTGATTCGCCATTTACTGCGTGAACAAGAGCTTGCAGTGATCAAACACACCTACGGTTTAACGCAAGAAGATTACTGTATGTTTACCGCAGCTGGCATGGCAGAGCACCCAGGAATGAATTGGTTAGCCGACCAGCTTAGTGATTATTTGTTTGATTTCTAGCTCGCGTTTATTGCTTATCGTCGATAACAAAGGGAAAAACCACAAACAGCACTACTCCTAAAAGACCATCACGTGATCCACTAAGTAGCGTCCGTCTTCTTCAACCAATACCATTTCGGCGACAAACTCACCTTTGGCGATGGTGTAAGCTTGTTTCCACACAAAAGCGATGGAGTCTGAACGTCTAAACAGCGCAACTGGCTCACGCTCAGCAAAAAAGCCATTACTATGCTGATAATGGTGACACACCTTCTCTAAATATTCCGGCGTAACAATGTCTTTCATTCTTTGAGTAAAGTCTCGACAGTGCTGCTCATGATCAACCTTAGTTGAACCATCCATCAGATTATCCATGATCGGGTTAGCAATCGCCCACAACTCGTTATCACTGATATCGTCAAACTTCATATTGATTCACTCCTTGTCCATCACAGTCGCAGTTCAATCTAGAAGACCAATAAAACCTTAGCGACTAATGTATTTTATTAATCATAAACGATCCTATTTCAGTTGCACACCATCCCAAAAAAACACTCAACGTCAACTTTATTGACACCTTAAATTTAACTTAAGCCACTGAATTTAATGAATTTATACATTTTACTTAAATAATACATATAAACGTCATCAGATAAAGTTTGTAAAGTTAGCTCAATATTAGAACAATGAAGTTATCAAAAACATCTGGAAAATATTATGTGTGACAGGAAAAGCCAAAACGAAAATCGAGTTCTATTGTTCTCAGCCCTTTTAGCATCAGGCTTCGCAATTGGCGGATTGGTGTTGGGTCTTCTCGTCGGCTCTCTGGTCATAGTATTTGACGGTGTCTATTCTCTTATCAGCTTACTGTTAACTTTATTGTCACTAGCTGCTTCAAAATACATTAACCGCCCTTCAGATAGAGAGTTCCCGTTCGGTCGAGCTATCATCGAGCCGATTGTGATTGCGATTAAAGCCGTTGTGATTCTGCTTGTGGTTGGTTATTCACTTTACTCTGCGATTGGTGCCCTAATGACGGGTGGTCGTGAAGTTGATGCTTCTATCGCAACTCTGTTTGGTATTTTCAACGTACTGGGTTGTGGTTACGCTTGGTGGTACATCGCGAATAAGAGTAAACGTATTTCTTCAGGTCTGATTCAGGCTGAGTCTAAACAGTGGCAGATGGATACGCTGCTGAGTGTAGCGGTAACAGCGGGTTTCGTAGCCGCTTGGTTAATTACTTTTTCACCTCTTGCGGCTTACGCAGTGTATGCAGACCCGATGATGATGTTACTAATGTCTTTCTACTTCATCAAAGTACCTTTCGACATGTTACGTGAAGCAATGCGCGAACTGCTTATGATGTCGGCAAACAAAGATATTTGTGATGCGGTCGATAAGAACGTTGTCGCGGTAGACAAAGAAGCGGAGCAAGATTTGGAGCTAATGGGTGTGACTAAGGTTGGTCCAGAATTACGAATCAATGTTGATATTCATACCAACGACCAACAAGCGATTGCGGTCGATGATATTGAACGTACGCGCCGCCAACTTAAGCGACGCCTATCGAAGATGCCATATGAGCTTCAATTGAACCTCAATGTCGCGAGCTAAGCTTTCACCTAGTAAATGACGCTGGGTACATAAGCGCAAATTAAGACTGAGATTGAACCTTTTTAGAAGCCGACGCCTTTGCCGTCGGCTTTTCTCTTGTTACCCACCAGCAAGCCAGTGAACCAACAGTTACCATACATACGCCTTGCCAAAACGTCATGGTCAATGACAAACCCAAAATCACCGAGGAAAGCAGCGTCGCGAAGATTGGCGTAAAGTACGACATGGTTGCCAAAAACACCATGTTGCCACCAAGAATCGCCGTGTTCCAAAGTGCGTAGCCTGCCCCCATGCAAGCGCCAGCTAATGCTAAATCAATCGCCGCACTGGTTGTCATCACCATGCCGGTTTCATCACTCAATGCGTATTTGATCCACAAAGTGATCGCTGTAGCGATAAAGAAAAGCACAATCGCATTCTGCCCTTTCGCGACACGCTGGGTGTAGTTGCAGTAAACAGCCCAAATAATCGCACCAAAAAACGCCATAGAATAGGTTTTAGGGTTGGTCGCAATGTTGGCAGCAATTTGGTCGACAGAGAGACCTTGGTCACCGCTGATGCTCCAAGCCACACCAAAGAATGCCAAGAAGATACTTGGATAAACCAGCCAGTTAATCTTCTTGTCGCTCAGCAGCACCGCAAATAACACCGTCAGTGCTGGCCATAGATAGTTGATTACCGCCATCTCTATCGCTTGATGTCGGCTGTTCGCCATTCCCAATGCCAGAGCCAAGAAGATCTCATAACAAACGAACAAGGCGCCGCCAATCAGCAAGTAAGACTTAGAAAAGCGTGAAAGCTTAGGTAACCCCATAACACAAACCAACAATAGCGAACTCACCGTATAAAGGCTGGCCGCGCCACCAATTGGACCTAGCTGTTCTGAGACACTACGAGACAGAGCAATCAAGCAGCTCCATAGTAAAATGGCGATAATACCGTAGCAGCTATAACGATGAGATTTCAGCACGCCTTTTCCTTTATCTGTTTTGGTGGTCACTCTATGGTTAAACCAAGTTCAAAATAATTGGCCGAGTACATTTTCGTACTCGGCCATCAACAATTTATTTACAAAGCATTGGTCGATTAACGAAATCAACCGATTGTGATTGTGTATTCGCTAGTGGCGGTCAGTTGTTAACTATTGACTACGCCAGCAGTAGAGCTTGCAAGTCAGCCAGAGACTTCACTTGATAGTGAGGATTGATGCCTGCTGGCGTTGCCTTTTCTTGACTGTTTAACCAACACGTTTCGATGCCAAAGTCTAACCCACCTAGAATATCGGAATGTGGGTTATCCCCGACCATCAATATTCTTTGCTTCGATGGCAATCCAACCAGCTTATGCGCATACTCAAAAATCTCGGCATCCGGCTTGGCTACCCCAACCTCTTCAGAAATGATCACGTGATCAAAGTAGTCCGTCATTCCTGTGCGCTCTAATCGGATTGACTGCAGCTCTGTAAAACCGTTAGTGATGATGCCCATGTTCACTTTGCCTTTTAAAGACTCCACCAACTCTTGTGCACCCGGTAATAAAGAACAGATGTCCGCCATCGCCGTTAAAAATGCACTGTTTAAAGCAGCCGTTGTTGTCTCTAGTTTCTCAGCCCAGCTTTCAAAGCGTGTGTGTTTCAGTTGGTCGGCGGTAATGCGACCATCTTGGTAATCGACCCAAAGTGGTAAGTTAACCTTTTGATAAGCAGAATAATCCTGTTCGCTGAAGTCCACACCAAAACGAGAAAACATCAGCTTCATTCCCTGATAAGCATCAAAATGGAACAAGGTTTCGTCTGCATCAAAGAATATCCAATCGTACTTCATTTTATTTCCTATTATTCGCGCTGTTTAGCACTGCCTACACTGTTTTTTTCGTTGTTCTTATCGCGGCCTAAAACGGCGAAGCATCACTTTACCCTCAAATTTGTGAGCCTGTATATAAATCTAATAATTTATAGAAAACAAGTCGCAAGTCATGATGTATCGCAAATTTTGCCACATATTAAACCAATACCATACAAGAAACACACGTACTGTACCGGGAGGTATTATGAAGCACTTTTTACCGTCATCTGTCATGCTCACCCCTTTTCTTGTCAAATACTATGATGAGGAGCCAGAAGACACCCTTGATTCTGAAGAGTCGCAAGATTCTCAAATGGAATGCAGTGATGACTCAGATAAAACGTCGACACCAGCCTAACCAAAACAGCTTTCAATGAAAAACCTTAATTTTCATTGTTATAGAGCATCATTCTGCTCTTGGTGGAGCCAATTTATCGCTAATCACTACTGACAAAGAACACAGCCAAAAACCATGAAAACGATTGCTATATGAGCCTTATCACAACGACTAGCCACAAAGTGGTAGTTCGGAATCAAAGTTGTTCCAGATCAATGGTCAACCACTTGAATGCCGACAACATGTAGGAAATTAAAAATCATAATTAACGGAGTTTTCCAATGTCTACTGCATTTTACATCCCTACAATCAACTTCATGGGTACTGGCTGTTTGAAAGATGCTGCTGATAGCATTCAGTCTCAAGGATTCAAAAAAGGTCTGATCGTTACTGATAAGATCCTGAATCAAATTGGCGTAGTTAAGCAGGTACAAGATCTTCTTAGCCAGCGTGGCGTAGACGCAGTTATATTCGACGGTACTCAACCAAACCCAACCATTACTAACGTGAATGATGGCCTTGAATTGCTGACTGACAACAATTGTGATTTTGTTGTTTCTCTAGGTGGCGGTTCTCCACATGACTGTGCAAAAGGTATCGCTCTGGTTGCTTCTAACGGCGGCAAGATTGCTGATTACGAAGGCGTAGACCAATCTGAAAAGCCAATGATGCCACTGATTGCTATTAACACCACGGCTGGTACTGCATCTGAAATGACGCGCTTCTGCATCATTACTGATGAAGCTCGCCACATCAAGATGGCTATTGTGGATAAGCACACAACACCACTAATCTCAGTAAACGATCCTGAGTTGATGCTTGCTAAACCTGCATCACTAACTGCTGCAACAGGCATGGACGCGTTAACGCACGCAATCGAAGCTTATGTTTCTATCGCAGCAACGCCAATTACAGACGCTGTAGCAATTAAAGCAATCGAGCTTGTGCAAGCACACCTAAGAACAGCGGTAGCGCACGGCGAAGACATTGAAGCTCGTGAGCAAATGGCTTACGCGCAGTTTATGGCGGGTATGGCTTTCAACAACGCTTCACTAGGTTACGTTCACGCAATGGCGCACCAACTGGGCGGTTTCTACGACCTTCCTCACGGTGTATGTAACGCTATCTTGCTTCCCCACGTTCAACGCTACAACGCACAAGTTTGTCCTGAGCGTCTGCGTGATGTGGCAAAAGCAATGGGTGTGAATGTTGAAGGTATGACAGCAGAGCAAGGCGCAGAAGCAGCAATCAACGCGATTGTTCAACTTGCAAACGACGTGAACATCCCAACAGGTATCGCGCAACTTGGTGCGAAACTAGAAGATATCCCAACGCTGTCTGACAATGCACTGAAAGATGCTTGTGGTTTCACTAACCCTAAACAAGCGACACACGAAGAGATCTCAGCAATCTTCGAAGCGGCAATGTAATCTAGATACAAGTCACTTCTTATAGCTAACACAAACGGGCTCACCTCTGAGCCCGTTTTCTTTTTTCTGTCCGATGCCTTTCAAATCTTTTCCTTCTCCACTAGCCGCTAATCACTAATCACTAATCACTAATCACTAAAAAGTCGCATTGTTGCAATCGCTTAGTTATAGTTAAACTATTGATATATAGAATGACAAACAGGTTCCATTGAGTCGTAAGATAGCTAGCACCTCATTATTAGCATCACTTCTTGCTTACTCCGCTCAAGCAGAGGAGCAAAATGAGTGCCACAGTCAGCCGTTAGAAGACGCCCCTGTCGAAAAAGCTTACCATTTCCTGAACAGTAAATTTTGCCAACCCGCTCTGTGGTTTGACAGTTTTTTTGTTGATGACCGCATTACCGAAGATGCCAGAGCTGGCACGTCCGTCCGTTGGTATAACGATTTTATTTACTCGGAAGGTGGCGAGGTCGACTACTCAACAAAACTCAAGGCGCGTCTGCATCTTCCCTTTGTGAGTAAACGCCTAAAGTTGATCTACGAATCTGTCAGCGATGAAGAGTTCTTGGATTTTTTCCCGAATGATTCAGATGAATTGGACAGTGCGTTAGGCCTGCGTTACGACGCTTATGCCAAAGGTTATAGCAGCTTCAATATTAAGGCGACATTACGACCGCGTATTGAAGCTCGCTATCGTTTTACCTACCCTCTCACAACCGATGTGGTATTCAGACTTACCCAGCAGGTATATCAAGAAAAACAAGAAACTGGCGAGATCACTGACGTCGATTTTGATCTTTCTTTAAGTGATGATTTCTTGGCTCGATGGTCAAGCTTTGCAGGGTACAACGACGATCTCAAAGGTTGGAACTATGGTACGGGATTAACCTTGTATCACTACCTTGCCCAAGACCAAGCACTTCAATATAGCGCTACAATTAATGCAACGGATGAGCCTCATAACCATTACGAATACGCTCAGGTTTCGGTTACCTACCGACAAAACGTATGGAAAGAGTGGCTGTTCTACGAACTCATCCCTCGCTATCAATGGGAGCGAGAACCCCATGAGAAACATACGGAAGAAGCCAACATCACCCTTCGGCTTGAAGTCCTGTTCAATAATGTGTAGCTCTATAATGTCTAGTTCAACAACATATAGTTCAACAGTATCTAGCTCAACAACGCCTAGTTAGTTTTTGAGATATAAGCATCGAGAGATAAGAACAGAGGCACAAAAAAAGCACATCATACGATGTGCTTTTCAGTTCGATCAAAGCTTAAACTGCAATCTTAACCTTTGTAATTTCTTACTCGCGCCGCTTCTGCTTCACGTTTATCGACAACCGTCTTACCGATTGGCGCCAGCGAGATAACCGCGAGCTTAAGGTGTTGAATCGCGAACGGAATACCGATGATGGTAATGAAACACGCCACAGCTGACATGATGTGACCGATTGCTAGCCAGATACCCGCAAATAAGAACCAAATCACGTTACCAATCACGCCTAGCGGGCTCGTACCGATGTCCATTTCATTGGTCAGCTCGTCACGCGAAATCGCTTCCTGACCAAATGGGAAGAATGAGAAGTTACCCATAACAAAACACGCTCTACCCCATGGAATACCAACGATGGTAAGGAATGCGAGCAGTCCGAAGAACCACCAAGCTAGTCCCATAAATACGCCACCGAACAGAAACCAAATGATGTTTCCTATTGTTTTCATTCTGTATTCTCCAAATCTTGTAATACTGTTTATTTCATATGCCGAGTATGGCAATACTTGTTCTAATAGGTTCATTATTGTTGAACCTTTATGAACCGTTTATGAATCACTTACACTTTATGTGATTGATACACGCCACGAAACGCCAAATCCGTATAGGGCTCATCGATTTTATTTGATACCATGCTCTTAGATTTTTAGTACCACAAAGCTAAACAGCTACAATAGCTACAACAACTAATTGAAGGCCGAATTTATGAACAACACTGAGCAACCTAAAAAGAAAATGAAAAACTGGGTGCCAATCGTCTTCTTCGGACTTCTCAGCACAGTCCCAGTGTTCATGTTCTTAGTCGACGTGTACATCAACCAGTATATGTAACAGAGCCGGACATCCTAGTTATATAAATGGATATAAGAACCCTTTCCTGTATCCATTTCAGTTCCAATTAGATCAGTTCTTCTTCAGTCAGCTCTTCTGTAATCAACTCAACTCTTCCGTGATCAAATCAACTCTTCGTTAATCAAATCAGCTCTTCGCTAATAAAATCTAGAATGTCTATCAGCTCATGGTCAGGCAAGTTTAATAAGTTATCCCCTACATACCATTCAATCTTACATTGGTTTGGCAACTCACTGATCGCTGGGTTTCCTATCCAAATCTTGTGTTTCTTCGCGATGTTATCTCTCACAATAATGCCGTCTTCATAGCTCACAGGTAAATATAGGTGAAGCATGTTGACCTGCGGTTGCTGCGGGTTAACCGTGAACTGAGGATAATCGAGTAAGATTTGGTAGATCTGTTTTGTTCGCTCAAACAGTGATGGCATCAACTCTAATCGCTCATCAAACTGCATTGCCGCTGAAACCACATAAGGCGTTCGGTGATAAACATTGCCGCCTTGACGCTTCATCCACGCAGATGCTTTCGCCACAAAGGCTTTATCACCCAGTAACAATGAACCACCGAGGCCGTTCAGCCCCTTATAAAGCGAAACATAGGCACTATCAAAACCCTTAGCAATTTCGCTGTATGGTTTTTGGTAATACGCGCCGCATTCCCACAAACGCGCACCATCCATATGAAGGTGAATTGATTGTTCTTTGCAGTACTGCTTGATCGCTTCAAGCTCATCCCATTCTGGTAATTGGCCGCCAATTTCACGCATGGGTAATTCATATAGAGCGGCTGCAATCTCATCAGGCCACGCCTTTAAGTCATCAACATTCCAAGTACGAAATACGTTGCCGACTGGAAGTACGTTGAAGCGGTTTTGGAGCTGATACCCTTGGCGTTCATGACGCATAATATGACTCGATTCATGCATCGCCACTACTGGGTTTCTTTTCTCTTGGCACGCAATTTCTAATGCTGTTGGTTGATTCATGGTGCCAGTAATCACAAATACAGCCGCTTCATAACCTAGCAGTTCCGCGACTTTGTTTTCGAAGCTCTCGATAAACTCACCATCGCCGTAGCTATCATGGCTCACATTATGTGCCTCACACCATTCAGCCATCTGAGCGAATGTTTGTGCTGGAGTCGGTTCTAGGTGACCGGAAAGCAACAAATCACATTGTTGACGCAAGTCCATGCTCATAGTTTTTCCTTTATTCATTATCGTTCTATGTAGGGTTATTGGATTATTTACGTTACCCACCAACGGTGACATAAAATGCCCATATTCGCTTTTACTATTCGTGAATAATTAGTTTTACGTAAGCGTGTCATGAAC